>JBEIFG010000117.1:0-5566 GCA_040382555.1 Chlamydiales bacterium
CATAAGCCATCGATGAGCCGTGGCTCTGTGTGCATATCTTGCATCTTTTGGCAAATCTTCCCAACGACATCCATGGGTGAGAATATACAGAATCGCATTCCAAACACGCTTTAGATTGGTTCTGGGCTTGCCCCGTTCTTTAGGTGGAGACCAACTCATGAGTTCTTGGATAAGAATCCATTGATCTTCGGTAAGTTCTTGAAATTGAGACATAGTGTTCCTCGGAAAATCGGAACATTATGCCATAAAGAAATTTATTGAGATAGACTCATAGTAAATAACAGGTTTTTTCCCATGGTCTCCTTTAAAAGGCATAAGAGGATCTGGTGAAAAACCAAGGAGATACAAGGCAAAATCCACTACATGGCCAGCTGAATGTAAGCGCATCTGAAGGTAACGTCTATCCCAATCAAGAGTTCCTTTCACTAGAGTGCCTTTTGGGGGAGGTTCACTTCCTTCAACAAAATGAATAATCTTATCTTCTTTCTGTAAGGCTTGCGATACTTTACCTTTCCAGGCCTCTGTAAAAAGGATCCCTTGGTCGGTCGATTGCCCTCCGCCTCTTGGATAGAAAATGGTTTTATCCAAAACAACAAGCCAACGATTATCTGTTTCTTTGGTTACCTCAAGGATGGTTGCTTCCATTTCTTTGAGATAGGCATCATGCATATAGAGGGGTGTTGTCATAAAAAGCCTTTTTAAATTGGACTCTGCGATATCTCTGAAAGAATGGATCGGATCTCTTTAACATCTTGTTCTGAAATATTCCATGAGGCAATAAAGCGAACTTCATTTTTCTCGGCATCCCAAGGGTAACAAAAGATCTTCTCCTGGATCAGCGGAATCCATGTCAGAGGCGCAGTGAAGAAAATCTGATTCGTTTCTACAGGGTAACTTAAGGAAAGACCAGTGGTAGACTTAATGATGGAAGCGATTTCTTGTGCTTTTTGATTGATGAGGCAATCCGTCGTTTAATCTGACTTGGGCTCTAAAACTATAAGTTCCGTTTTTATTCTTAATTTTTTTAATACCACGCATCTCAGCATTCCTTCGGTTGCTGCAGCGTGCTGTGTTTTTTAGTGAATCTGTGTGCACTGTGTGTGCATTGACAGATTTTACGTTTATAATATGAACCACTAAATCACACCTAACTTGTTAAGGGTAAGCATGTTGAGAAAATGGGGCAACCTGGATTTGAACCAGAGACCGACGGGTTATGAGTCCGCAGCACTCACGCTACTCCTCAGCAGCTAACTTCCCGAAATCATAGCGGAAAGCTGGCTTTTCAAGCTACTGTGAACTGTCGCCATTTATCGCACTTTTTTGCATGCCAGTGGTCCACAAATGGTCCACGGAAAAAGCGAGTGCTTGTAGGCATTTTCTTGTGGGGCCAAAATGGCCTTTACCCCGGAGACTCGATCTTCGGGGTTCTTCAGGGGTAGGTTTCGGGGTGGATCTGTCTTTGCAAATGACTAAAAATGATAATATTGCATACAGAATCGAATATATGCATGCATTTGTGAAATATTTATTTGCCAAATTTGAGAGATTTTTTCTCTTTTACGATTGGAATATCATTAGTAATCTGATATAATAAGGTTATATTGAGAGAAAATATCTCATAAAGGAGTTCCTCATGCTGATTCGATTTTCAGTTGAAAATTGGATGTCCTTCCAAGCCAAAGCCACTTTCTCGTTAATAGCAAGCCGTGAGCGTCAACATGGGAAACGCGTTCCTAAAATAGACAAGATCAAGCTCGGAGTTCTGCCTGTTGCGGCTGTATATGGAGGGAATGCATCTGGAAAAACCAATCTTTTTAAAGCTCTACATTTTGCAAAAGGATTGATCGTTAAAGGGACTCAACCTTACAGCCTAATTGCTGTAGATAGCTTTAGACTTGGAAACGCCCAAAAAGTTGAGCAACCAGCCCAGTTTGAGTTTGAATTGCTCATCGACGAGACGGTTTATGCATTTAGTTTCTCTGTTAACCGGAAAACCATAGTAGAGGAAAAATTGGTTCACATCTCTGGTAATAGCGAAAAGACGCTCTACCATCGAGTATCAGGGGAACCTAATTTTGATTCCTCTTTAAAGAGCGATCAGTCACTTCAGTTTGCTTTCAAGGGTACTCGCGATAATCAGCTCTTCCTCACTAATTCAGTTTCTCAAAAAATTGACGCTTTCAAGCCCGTGTACGACTGGTTTAAAGATACCTTGGAGCTCATCGCACCTGATTCCAGATTTGAGCTTTTTGAACAATTTTTGGATGAAGCTCATCCCTTGTACATGACTATGAATAGGATGTTGTCTCAATTAGATACTGGAATAGCCCATCTTGGCGGTGAAGAGATTCCTTTTGAAAATCTACCCTTGCCCGAACCGATAAAGATGAAATTGAGAGAAGAATTAGCTGAAGATGCGACTGTAAGGCTATTAGCCGAACCTGGGAATGAGCGTTTTGTTGTTACTCGAAAGAATGGCGAACTCATCTCAAAAAAGCTAGTTACCTACCATTTAAATGCTGATGGTTCAGAGACAAAGTTCGATATGAGGCAAGAATCTGATGGTTCTCAGCGCGTTATCGACCTTCTTCCTGCTTTTTTAGAACTCTCTGCAGCTAGGTCCAAAAAAGTTTATGTCATCGATGAAGTAGATAGGAGTTTACATACATTATTGATCAGGCGCCTTCTAGAAAGTTATTTGGCAAAATGTTCTCAGAATAGCCGCTCTCAGTTACTATTTACGACTCACAATGTGTTGTTAATGGATCAAGACTTGCTCAGACGAGATGAAATGTGGATTGCGGAACGAAGTTCGGAAGGGGTTTCCAGCTTACTGTCTTTCAGCGAATACAAAGACGTGCGTTATGACAAAGACATTCGAAAAAGCTATTTGCAAGGGCGCTTAGGAGGCATTCCTCGCATTCTTCTGCAATCCCCAATT
Organism: Chlamydiales bacterium; assembly: GCA_040382555.1. GTDB lineage: Bacteria > Chlamydiota > Chlamydiia > Chlamydiales > Rhabdochlamydiaceae > VGMB01. Next base: position 2,945 of record JBEIFG010000117.1, read on the forward strand.
GAAGGAAGCGACTAATGGCTCAAAAATTGCGTTTTCAAAGACCTTTAGGAGAGCGCCGATACAAGAAGCTATTTGTAGTTTCAGTTGAGGGCTCCAAAACTGAACCTCAATATTTTGCCATTTTTAACCAGCCACAATCGATCGTCCTAGTAAAATGTCTTAAAAGGCCATCAACGGCAAGCTCGCCGATTCAGGTACTCAAGAAGATGCAGGGGTATTTGCGGAAGGAGTCTTTAAGAAAGACGGATGAGGCATGGATTGTTGTAGACAAGGATGATTGGACAGAGGATCAGCTCAGAGAGCTTTTGCAGTGGGCAAATAAAAGCGAAAACCACGGCTTTGCTCTTAGTAACCCCAACTTCGAATATTGGCTTTTGCTCCATTTTGAAGATGGAAAAGGGATTGCAAACTCTCAAGAATGCCTGACTCGCCTAAAGAGATACTTGCCCAATTACAAAAAAGATATCGACGGCAAAAAAATCACCTTGGAGCTCATCTCTAAGGCAATTTTCAGAGCAAAGCAACGAGATACCAATCGATCCAGTGACCTTCCACAAATATGGAGCACAACTGTCTATAAGTTGGCAGAAAAAATCATAGGTCATAAGTGATAAGAGGAGTCTATGGAAACTAAAGTTAAGAAGGTTGGAATAGATTTTCGTACAGGAACGATCGCTTACTACGGTCCTGATGATTGATCTTGCAACGATTTTTTAGACACTAGAAACCCGAACACTGTTTTATATTCCATAATTTTTCATATTCAACCGGGCTATGATAACTCAAGGTTGAATGAAGTCTTTGTCTATTTTAAAACACCTCTATATATTCAAAAATACTGTTGATAGCTTCTTCTCTTGTTCTATACCTGCAAAAATCAACATGCTCTGTTTTTAGGGTATGAAAAAAACTTTCAGCCACAGCGTTGTTATAGCAACATCCTTTATGGCTCGTACTCAATTTAACATCATACTCTTCCATAAAACCCTTAAAATGCTTGCTAGTATATTGACAGCCTCGATCAGAATGATGTATTAGCCCTTTATTAGGTTTGCGATGGGTAAAAGCTTGATCAAGCGTTTTGACTACAAGAGGAGTTTCTAAAGAAGCTCCCATAGGCAATCCCACCACCTTTCTAGAAAAAAGGTCTAATGACACATAGACATACAACCAGCCTTCTTCTGTTGGTACATAGGTTATATCAGAGGCCCACACTTTAATTGGCTCTGTAACATCAAATTGCTGACTGAGATGATTAGGCTCTACAATATGATCTTCATTTCTTTTGGTTGTCTTTTTCCATGCTTTTACCATTTTGGCTTGCAGGTTTATTTTCTTCATTAATCTTGCCACCCTAGGTCTTGAGCATCGAATTCCTAAACGATTTAGTGATGCATGTATTCTAGGACTTCCATAAGTACCTCGGCTTTTGTGATAGACTTCTCTTGCTTTATCTACAATCTTTTGATTTTCAAGGCGTCTTTTAGAAGGCCTTTGAGGCAAGTAGTAGCTGCTTCTTGCTACATCTAATACTTCAACTATCTTCTCTAAAGGAAAGCTTTCTTCACCATGAGATTCAAATTCTTTAACCCACCCACTAAGAGTAGATATAGGTATTTCTAAATCTTTACAGATTTTGCTCATTGGTTTTTGACTTTCTCTATACAGTCTAACGGCATTTAGCTTAAATTCTCTGTCATAATTTCTTGTACTCATAGGTTTTCCCTCCTAACAATTTGTTTAAATTGTTCGGATTCTATGTGTCTAGTAAATTGTAGCAAGGTCAGGCCCGTAATGGCACATGGCTTAGATCAGTTTACAACGGGGATCAGTACAACTTTTACAGGAAGGCCAAGAGATACTCTGACTTCCCAAATACTACAGAAAACAGGAATGTCCTATCAAACAGCCGATTTCGTTGATAGCGGCTTGAGTATTGGAGGAACCATGGGATCTGCAGCTGTTATTCGGGCTTGCCAAATAGTTGCATTTTCCAATTTCCGTCTGCCTTTAGTTCCAGCGGTAAAAACCATAGATCCTAATACTATACGTTTTAGCCAAAGCAGCATTAGTAATACCTTCAGAAATGGAATATCTATAGATAATCTTGCCATCTCTTTAAAAAGTGGTAATATTAGCATAAATGAAATCCCTCCAATTAGGTTAGTAGAAAGAAATAATATCTTATATGCACTTGATAACCGGCGGTTAGAGGCTTTTAAAAGGGCAGGGTTACCAATACCGTACAGAATGGCAACTGCTGAAGAAATTGCTGCTGAAGCCTGGAAATTCTCAAACACAAATGGTGTTATCTCCATCCAAATTAGGGGAAATAAATGAAATATTCTGAAGTAAAAACAATTCAAACAAAAAAAGATTTTATAAATTTTTTAAGAACTTTAAAAAATGACTATGTAGAGAATTTATCTTCTTGGGAAAACAAAGATATTGAAGCCTTTTTAGAAGCTATGGCCTCTTGGGTAGAGGATATGGATGGTTTTTATATCAACCAAGGTTTGCCAGTTCCTGAAAAACTTAATTGGAAAGTCTTTGCCGACATTCTCATGGGAGGAAAGCTTTATGAATAAGTAGCTTGTAAATTTTTTTTGTATAACAGTTATC
>JBEIFG010000118.1:0-5361 GCA_040382555.1 Chlamydiales bacterium
AAGGTAGCTGCAAAGTCTTCTGGTAGGCCAAAGCGTATCTCTCCTTCTAGCTCGGGATACTTAAGCTGGTCAACCACCTCTGATTGTAGAGAAAATATTTTTTTAGCGTAGGGTAAAAAAAACTCCCCATCTTTTGTCAAACTCATTTGCTTACTTCTATCAAAAAGTGGTTTACCCAACATATTTTCTAGTGCACTCATCCTCTGCGTGATTGCGGACTGCGTTCTTTTTACTTTTTGAGCGGCTTTAGTAAAACTACCACTTTCAACCACAGCTAGAAAACAGGAAAGAGTAAAGCTATCCATAAGAAAACCTTATAAATTTAATAAGAATTATGAATTTTTCTAATTTTAACATGTTATGTATCATCCAGCAATAGAAAAACAAAGGATATCTCATGCCGCTATTGCAATACTCTACTGTTTACTTTCTTATGATAATTTTTAGTCCATGCCTTGGATGTATAATAAATTTTATTTTGATGAAAAAAAATTCAAAATTAGGATCAAAATTATCTGGATTAGGTGTTTGGATAGGATTTATTAACTGCTGGGTCATTGGGTTCTTTAAAAAAACTTTGCTCGCTAAGGGTTCTTATATGGGAATTCTTCCTAATGAAATTTCGTGGATTGCTAGTACTTTAATTTTATTTGTCAGTGGAATTGTTCACCATTTTTCTCAGAGGTATATATCAGGAGATCGATTGTATGGTAAATACTTCTCTTTACTTGGGCTTGTAACTATTAGCACGCTTTTCATGGTAGCTTGTGATCATCTTCTACTCATCTTGCTTTTTTGGACGGTTAGTAATTCGACACTAGTCCTTCTTATGATTCATAAATACGAGTGGGCGGCTGCAAAACACTCTGGACTTTTGTCCTTAAAAACATTGGGAATAGGTGTAATATTTTTAGCTTTAGGATTCCTTTTGCTGGGATATGGTTACGGATCTTTTTCTCTAAAAAGTATCACCTCAACAAGTGCTATTGTGCCAGATGGCCTAAGATCTGTTGCACTCCTTCTTATCGCATTGGGTGCTTTTGCCCAATCCGGGGTATGGCCATTTCATAGATGGCTGATTAGCTCTCTGAACTCACCAACTCCTGTCTCTGCCCTGATGCACGCAGGTCTAATCAATGGAGGAGGACTATTACTCATCCGTTTCTCGACCCTCTTTCTTAAAGAAAGCCAACTGCTACTTTTCACCTTTTCGGCAGCGATCTTTAGTGTGATACTTGGAGGAATATGGAAGCTGATGCAAGGTAGCGTCAAAAGGATGCTTGCTTGTTCCACTATGGCACAAATGGGATTTACCCTAATGCAGTGTTCGCTTGGACTTTTTCCAGCAGCCCTCGCTCATCTTTGCTGGCATGGTCTATTTAAAGCCTTCCTATTTTTGAAATCAGGTTCAAATGTTACTCCTTTTCAATCTGCAAAACCAGAGCCCTCAACTAACTTGTTTACGATCTTTTTATCGATGCTTTGTGGATTTATTGGAACTTTAGGGTTTATCTTAACAAGCCAATTGAGCTTTACTTTCAGCGACACCACAGTAGTAATTCTTTGCTTCTGTTGGATGGCATCTACCCAGCTAGCTTTTACTCTTTTACAAAGGAAACATTCTCCTATTTTATTCATCGCAGCCATATTTGCCTGCTTTGTATCAGGTCTTATCTACGGCTACTCGGTAAAATGGATTGAATCTACTGTTGCATCTCTACAGATCTGGCAACCACAACCTCTTCATTGGATACACGTTATCGGAGTTGCGCTGATATTTTTTGTTTGGATGGCTCTTAGCATGAAAATACTCACGAATTATGAAAGATTCACTTGGTGGAAAAAGTTTTACATTCAAATGCTTAATGCAAGCCAACCAGCTAGCGCTACGATTACTTCAGTCAGAACAAGCTATAAATATTAAATAGAAGGCTATATGAAAAACCTAAAAAATCAAATTGCAAAAGCCGGGTATACCCTCTCTCCTGTTTGGCCTCTACAAACAAGTATCGCTAGAAATCCTTTACAAGGTCTTGAATGTTTACCTTTTGAGGAGGCTCTTTTTAAAAAGCAAAGTTTTTCTGCTTACAGATTTATAAAAAAAAATAGCTCTATAGATCCTGTGAATCAAGAAATGATTAAATGGTGCCAAGTATTTCTTGACGAAGGACAATCCAAAATAGGCATGCCTGAAAGAGAGAAAGGATTTTATCATTCATGGTCGCTTCTTGCACCCTATGATAAAAAATTAAATCCTTCACAAAAAAATCAATGGCTTTTTTCATTGCCTACCGATCCGGTGGAGGCAATCACTCGATTCATAGAAAAACTCAATATTGAGGAAGATGAGATAGAACAATATTTTACTTACTGTTTGCAAGAGTTGCCTGGATGGGCAGGATATGTAAAATGGCTCTCAGAGAGGCATTCCAAAGAAAGTAATCCCAAAAACCCGATCGATCTCACAGATTTTTTAGCTGTTCGTTTAGCTATTACATGCTCACTCAAAGATCAAAATACAAAAAATCCCCTTAAATCCCAGATAGATCCTGGAAAAAAAGACACCGATTTTTTTGAGGAACTGCAAAAAAAAGAACATGGATATTTATCAGCTCTACTTAGGTCTATTCTATCTCAAACCCATCCAACAACTACCTCTGAAAATAGAAGGGATGCTCAATTCGTGTTTTGCATTGATGTGAGGTCGGAACCTCTTCGCATGAGAATTGAAAAAGAAGGAAATTACGAAACTTTAGGTTTTGCAGGCTTCTTTGGTCTACCCATATCCATTGATGAGCTAAATACCGATCAAGTAAAAGAATGCTGTCCAGTGCTTCTCAAACCAAAGCACCATATTTACCAAATACCCCAAGATCATGAATTAGAAAAGCTTTCTAGACATCAAAATGGCAAGAAGATCTTAGACCTTTTTTCTCAATTTTATAAAGGATTAAAGTTCAACTTCGGTACCCCATTTGCTCTTGCAGAAACACTCGGTCTTTGGTGTGGGTTTTCTTTGGCAGCTAAAACACTTTGTCCACAAATTAGCTCAAAGATTAAAAAATTTGTTGATAATCAAGTTAAACCTATTATAGCGACTCAACCAAAAATAGACATTCCCTTAAGTGATCAAATCACCTATGCAGAATCTGCTCTTAGCATCATGGGGCTCACAAAAAACTTCAGCCCAATCGTCGTCTTTTGCGGACATGGAAGCCAAACAGAAAATAACCCCTACGCATCTGCTTTGGATTGCGGTGCTTGTGGAGGAAACCACGGAGGAACAAACGGTCAGGTACTCTCTTCTATTCTTAACTCTAAACACGTTAGATCCGCTTTAAAAGTTAAAGGTATATTGATTCCTGATGACACTACTTTTATTGGCGCTCAGCACAATACCACCACTGATGAAGTGGTTCTTTATGATGCTTGTATTCAAAATAGCAAGCAAAAAAAGATAGTTGCAAAATTAAAAGAAGACCTTAAAAGAGCTGGATTAGAAAATAGCAAATATCGTTGTTTAACATTAGGATTAAACCCCTCAAAAATAGATGTAAAAAAACATGTCTGCAAGAGAAGCTTAGACTGGGCCGAGGTGAGACCCGAATGGGGACTGGCCCGTAATGCTGCATTCATTATTGGTCACAGAAACCTTACTAAAGATTTAAATCTAGAAGGAAGATGTTTTCTGCATTCATACAATTGGCAAGAAGATAATGAAGGCAAATGTTTAGAGACAATACTCACTGCACCGGTAGTAGTGGCTGAGTGGATAAATACTCAATATTTTTTCTCAACCATCGATAACACTTCTTTTGGCAGTGGAAGTAAAATAACTCACAATATAACAGGTACCTTTAGCGTGATGCAAGGCAATGGTAGTGACCTTATGGACGGACTACCTTTTCAATCTGTGCATATCAATGATGAAAAAGCTTATCATGATCCGATGCGTTTACAAGTGATCGTTTACGCTCCTATTTCTAGAATAGAAAAAATCATTCAAAAACATTCAATTTTACAAACTTTGTTTTTTAATAAATGGGTTATTCTTACAGCCATTGACCCCTTGAGCCATAGATGTTACCGCCTCATCAAAGAGAATCAATGGGAAGAAATCTTTTTAAGCTATGATATGATTTCAACACATAAAGATCGTCTGTTTGAAGAACTCCCTACTCAAGAAAACATGAAAATTATTTCAGAAAAAAATGACCCATTAAATAGCTTAACCACAGCCTTAAAATAGAAATTAAAATATTAATATATATTAAACTTGATATTAATTTTAGCACATCAAGATTAAGATAAAAAATCTACCCAGATCGTAATTTATAATTATTGTTTTGGGATTATAAATTTAATATTTTTTGAAAAACCTTCTTGCTTGCAAATGCTGGATTCAACTTTATCTAGACAATTAGATATTTAGGGTGTAAGTTTTTTCTCAAACTATCCCCCCTAACCTCATTCTAGAGAGCTTTATCATGGTTTCCTATAGAGAATTAATAAACTTTATATGGGTATTTATCCGAAACCAAAAATGGAGATTTTTCTCGATTTTTTTTCAAGACTGCATCAACACTTTTGATTCTCTTTTATGGCCTTTTATTCTTAGGTGGGTGATTGATATTTTTTCTCAAAACGAAACAAACCGATTTATGGCATGGGAAGCACTCCATGCTCCAATCTACTTAAGTATTTGTCTGATTATATTCATTGAGATTAATTCAAGAAGCATGGGTTTTCAAATGGCAAAAGCCATACCTAATCTTCAAGCAGAAATTCGTATAACAATGTTTGATCATATTCAAAAACATTCACCTCAATATTTCAACGAGCGTTTTGCGGGTAATTTGGCCAATAAAATTACTGATATGACCACAGCGGTAGAGTCAATTTTGCAAAAATTATTTTGGCCCATTATTTCATCCATTTCAATGTCACTATTTGGTGCGATTTTTTTATGGTTTATCCATCCGATGCTAGCCATGATCTTAATAGCTTGGATTTTGATGCACCTAACTATCTGCATTATATTTAGTAAAACTTGCGATCATTATGAACATAAGCATGGTGAAGCTCGTAGTGTATTACTCGGTCAAATAATGGATAGTTTAACTAACTACTTTGCGGTAAATTTATTTTACCGGTTCAAATACGAAAAAAAAGCTCTACTCCCATTTCAAAATACTGAAACAAAAACAAATATAATCGCGGGAAAACATGTTGAAAAAATGAGAAGTATAACTTCCTTTTTTTACGTAACCATTTGCTTTTTAGGCATCAATGGATTTGTAATCTATCTGTGGATTCATCATCAAATCACGACCGGTGAGGTAGCTCAAGTCTTTGGAACCA
>JBEIFG010000119.1:0-5322 GCA_040382555.1 Chlamydiales bacterium
GGAAAAATTATGGATAACACTAAGGCTCAAATCATCAAAAAAAATGATGTAAAAAAACCGGGCAAGACCCCTGAGAGGAAAACTTGTCCAGTTATATGCCGATGAGCGGACAATTATCGAACCACTTTGTCGAGGGAATGCGCAAAATCTATGAGCTAGAGCCCTTTATGAAAATGGGATCATCTCCTATCGAATCCCTGAATAAAGGGCTAAAAGGATACAAAAGGGCCTCATAGCCAGGAAAAGAGGCCTTCCCTCTTCTTATTCTACCCCTCTAAATAAATAAAACCTCCTCCTCCGGGAAGGGTGAGCTAAATTTGATAAGTGTCCAGCCCTCTGACAAGAACCTATTTTTAATCAAATTCAAGGCTAAATTCGTAAAATTACTTTATTTTCTGCAGAAAATATGCAAAAATGAGGTTATCTCAAGAAATATAAAGGAGAAGAACCCTTGTTATTGCAATTTTCAGTCAAAAACTTCCGATCTTTTCAGAAAGAAGAAACTCTGAATCTATCCGCAGGCAAGGGGTCAGAGCTTCTTGACTCAAACACTTTTGAATTCACTCAAAACCAACGACTGGCCCGCTCAGCCGTGATTTACGGACCAAACGCCGGAGGTAAAAGCAACCTCATCAAAGCGATCCATTTCTTACAGCAATTTGTCCTTCTGTCCTCTACTACTTTTCAAGAAGGTCAAAAAATACCTCTGCAACCATTTCGACTTACGACCACATCCACAAAAGAACCTAGTGAATTTGTTATCGATTTTGTCTGTGATCAAATACGCTTTGCTTATCACCTAGCTCTTACAGACGAACGAGTGATTACAGAAGAGCTTTACGCATACCCTAAAAAGCATCGTCAGACTTGGTTTACAAGAAATTGGGATTCGTCTTCTGGAACGTACAACTGGTATCAAGGACCCGGTTTTAAGGGAGAACACAAGGCTTGGGAGCAAATGACAAGAGCAAATGCTCTTTATCTCTCGACAGCAGTGCAATTCAATAGTGAACAACTGAAGCCCATCTTCCTTTGGTTTAAAGAGCAGTTGGTTATTTTGTTAAAGGCCAGCCCAATACAAGAAACTCATTTTAATCCCGATCTCACTTTTCAATTTCTAACAGAACCAAGTACAAAATCTTGGATTCATAAATTCATGGAATGCGCAGATATTGGGATTGAAAATTTTCAATTAATAGAAGAAGAAAGTCCTCCTGTGAAGAAAGTAACCGTAAGAACACAGCACAAAATGCTTGATTCTGATCAAAAAGTCTTCTTCGATCTCTTATTGGACGAGTCTGATGGAACTCAAAGATTGTTTGTACAAGCAGGAGGATGGTTAAAAGCTCTTCGTGATGGATTAGTACTTTTTGTCGATGAGCTTGATTTGCATCTTCATCCAAATATCGTCAGGTATTTGATAGAGCTTTTCCATAACCCCAAAACCAATCAGAAGAATGCTCAACTTGTTTTCACTACTCACGACACTTCCTTGTTAGATAGTGATTTGTTTAGAAGAGATCAAGTTTGGTTCATCCAAAAAGACGACACTCAAAGCTCTCGCCTTTATTCCCTTTTAGACTTTAAACCACGCAAAGGAGAGGCTATTGGCAAGGGTTACCTGCAAGGTCGGTATGGGGCTCTTCCATTTATAGGGAAATTCCGCTTCTCATGAAAAAAAGAACATCTACTCGCTCTTATCGTAAACCGGATAATCTCTACTCTCCCATCGATTTAGTGATATGTGAGGGGGAAACAGAGGTGGACTATCTCTGTGAATTTGCAAGAAGCTTAAGGGTCCATGCTCACATATGCAAGGGAGATGGAACCGATCCAAAAAGCATTGTAAATACAGCTAAACGAAAATCTAAAGAAGATGGTGTAAAATACGATCAAATATTTTGCGTATTTGATCGTGATAATGAACCATCCGCCTTTGCAGAGGCCATTGAATTGTGTAAATCCAAAAAATTCGTTCCCATCGTTTCTAATCCTTGTTTTGAAATATGGCCATTCCTACATTTCCAACTCAGAGAATCGGGTTTTGGCGATCCACAACAAGTACTAAAATCCTAAAAAAATTACCGGGATTTGAAGATTATGATAAAGATGGGGTGCAAATCTTTAAATCGACTGTTCATCTCATTGACGTTGCCTGCAAGCATGCTTCGTTGTTGACTTCCAAACAATTCAACGATCCTAAGAAAGACCCATTTACCAATGTCTACCTACTCATCGAGAGATTTCTCATTCTTAAAGAAAAGCAAAATTATTTTGGGAAAAGGAAGAAGTCCGAGTGAAGATGAAAAAAGCGATATTTAGAAAATTGAGAATAAGAAATAGAGGAATAAACGTATGACATCGAGAAAACCCTCCCTTTTGACTTTACTCCTCCTGATGCCTTTTGCTTCCATATCGGCTGTATTATTCACTCCTGCATTGCCTGAGATTGCAAAAGTGCTTGGAGTAAGCGATGGACAGGTTCAAGCCACGATGACCCTCTTTTTACTTGGTTATGCTTTTGGCAACCTACCCTACGGCCCCATTGCAAAACGATTCGGCAGAAAGCCTGCTATTTATATTGGAGTAATCATTGCTATTTTAGGATCTCTTCTAACTCTTTGGGCAGGAAGAAATCATTTTTTCGGTTTATTTTTAACAGGACGATTTTTATCTGCTTTAGGTAGCAGTGTTGGAATGAAAATATCTTTTACCATCATTGCAGATGCCTTTGAGCAAACAGAAGCGACAAAGAAGCTCTCCCTTGCAACACTAGCTTTTGCAATAGCTCCTGGTATTGCTGTAGGAGCTGGAGGGGTTCTGACTACTCATTATGGATGGGAAAGCTGCTTTTATGCCCTGATCGTGTACAGCTGCATAGTTTTTGTATTAAGTCTATTTCTTCCCGAGACAGTGCCTTATCTTGACAAAGATGCTCTTGACCTCAAGAACATTAAAGAAACCTACAAACGCAAGCTAAAAAACAAAAAGATTATTTATGCCTCATTAATCATGGGTTGTGTGACATCTATCATCTATCTGTTTTCAACTTTAGCGCCATTTTTAGGCATAAATAAAATTGGCCTTAATCCAGAAGAATACGGTTTTTTAAACTTTATCCCCCCTTTAGGATTGATTGCAGGTTCATTTGCTTCTCATTGGCTTGCTGCACGTAGAGAAAAACTTGCCGTTATCCAATTAGGAGGAAAGATTTCGGTCTTAGCAATTATTGTTATGCTAGTTTTCTTTGCCACAGGAAAAATCAATCTTTGGACCCTGTTTCTACCGATTCCATTTCTTTATTTCGGGACATCTCTTATTTTTAATAATTCATCAAGCTTTGCAATGGGCCATATGCAAGACAAATCAAATGGCTCAGCTATCATGAGTTTTATCAACATGACACTTGCAACTGTAGCAGTTCTTGTAGCTCAATCGATAAATTCCCCCATTCCGCTTCTCATGCCTCTACTTTTCCTCTTTTTTGCATTTCTCTTGCTATTCTTGCAAAGAAGACTCAAAACATTACACTAGGAGCATGGTTGTGAAAAATACAGCTTAAAAAGAAAAATTCATTCAACTACCTGCAAAAGGGGGCTCTTTTGATAAAATTTCCAAAGAGATCAAAAGTATACCCGTTATGGAATGAGTCCTTTTGAACCATCTTCCAGAATATTTTCAAGAAGCCGACCTCGAGGTGCGTCGAAAACTGATTGGTTCGATCTTTCCCGTAAAATTGATTTTTGAAGCAGGAAAATATGGTACCGCTGCTCTGAACCCAGCGCTCACCATTGTCTTACAGAAAACCAAGAACTTACAAAATAAAAAATGCGGAGACGTCCTCATTTCTGAAAATGTCTCCGGTTATATGCCGACGACTGGACTCGAACCAGCACTCTATTGCTAGAAATAGAGTTTGAGTCTATCGCGTCTACCATTCCGCCACATCGGCAAAAGACTTGAATAAGACTACAATATACTTAGGTTTAAATTCAATATCTTAAGAAACCTTTAAATGCTTTATCCCAAGAATAAATAACTTTTTCTTGCTTTTCTCTATCAAATCGCACTTGCAGGCAAAGGTAGGGATAACTGTGTTTATTATCGAAATCTCTGCCTTCATTTTTTTGGTATACTTTGATTAAAATTTCCTTATTGTACCAAGGAGGGATAATTACATTGGTTAAATGACTTTCCAGGCGAAGAAATTTTTCGTATTCTTTTTTACCTTTATAGGGCTCAATTTCCTGAAAATAACCTATAATCATATCCACAATTTTTTCTGGAAATTTCTCCATGCCTTCAATAAAAAAGTCTACTTCAGCACCTAACATATGCTTAGAAGCCTGATTTGATATCGAAGCATCAGAATAGGTGTTGTGAGTAGGACACCTATGTCCGCAAGTGATCACAACTTTATGCGAAGTTTTCATCTGCAAATAATTCAATATGTCTAAAAGAATTGGATATATAAACTCTTTGCCACCTCGTACTGGAAGACTATGCTTTAAAATCCCTCCGCAATCATATAACGTTTCATGCGATGCTACATCTTTGATCATGGGCGGATGAGAAGAGCTCCCCTTGCAACGGAAAAATTCTTTAGTAATTCGAGGGAATTGCGCTCCTTGAGAAGCTTCCCATGGATAGGCTTCTCTAACTCGTTTTACAGGGATATCCAAGGCGTAATTTTTATCATTGTGATTTCTGTATATTACTTCCTTATGAGCATTTCTTTCTTTTACTTTTTCCTGCTCAGAATGCTCTAATCCTGAACAAGAAGACAAAAGAGTAAGAATCAATAAAGCTAGAAATCTAGATTTAATCATAGAAAATAAAATTTTTTTATCCATATAAGTAAATTTACAGTGGTCTTTATATATATCATCCCCAAAAAACAGATTGTAGGGGGAAAGAGAAAAAGAGGCAAACATGGATACGAATCACCCTTCCTTTTTTCCTTACCTCCCCGAAGTGCTTGGAGGGAAAAATGCAAGCTATGAGGAGATGTTTAGCTTTGATAGTGAAGAGGCTTCTTTACTAAGAAAAGAAAAATATTGTTTAGAAAGTACCGTGCTCAAGCTTATGCAAGAGCTGCAAGATAAAACCAAACAACTAGACCGTGTTACCCATTATTTAGATAGTATTGTTAAAAACATTTCTGAAGGTCTTATTTTTGTGAGTCACACAGGTATTATTACTACTTACAATGCAGCAGCTGAAAAAATCCTCGGCCTCAAACAGAAAGACGTGCTTTATACAAATTATGCTGAAAAATTTTCAGATAACGCCTTTGGCTTTTCTATGAGCGCTGCATTAAAA
>JBEIFG010000120.1:0-5301 GCA_040382555.1 Chlamydiales bacterium
ATACAGCAGCAAATGCTTTAAACGAAAAAATTACAACTAAAATAAAAAAAACAGTTCTTTTCAAATCAATAGCTCCCTTACTTATATTAGGACGCATAGCAGTTTAATCATCTACTTAATCCGTATTTTTGATCCTCAGTCATAGGATATTCAGATTCCCTTTGAAAAAAAAGAGAAAGTTATTAATGGTGAAATTAATATAAATTACTTGACAGCCCCCCATATTTTCAGCTAAGATAAAGTCATGGCTGTTCAGAAAAGGATGCATTATAATGATAAATCCATCTAGTTTAGATGAAGCTTATAAAGAATTTACAAAAGATCTAGGGAAATTTCTTCCCGATGGTATTGTATCGATCAACCTTCAAACTCTTCACGATATGGGTATTTTAAATTCAGCAAATCTTGAAAAGCCAACTCCAGATAACTTATCTCATCAGTTTCATGTGGTAGAGACCTACGACAAAGTAACTCTATATAATGAGCAATTTGCCGTTTGGATCATACCCCAAAATTCACAAGAAAATCAAAGTACCTTAGCGATGATTGCGCTGCTGCAGAATAACAAACCTCATCTTGAAATTGCATATTCTACCTCCGGAGTATATAACACACCAAGATATATACTCAAAATCTTGCAGCACTATCTTGTTGAAGTGCTTGATACCGAAGCTATTCTATCCCTAATGAATAAAAAGAAAGATTAGAAATCCTGCAACCTATTCATTAAAAACCCAACAATCTTTCTCGATAGGATCTTGTAGAGAAAGGTACCAGAATCGTCATGAGCAGCTTCTATAGTATTTAACTGTCCGTAGGAATATCTCACTGTTGGCATAGAACCGTACGAAGTAATGGTATTTAAATCTCTTGGGGAGCCGTAGTCTGCATAATCATAATCTACAGACGCTGATATGGGTAGAGGGCCTAGTACCACATCTCCGGAGAGAGTATTATAAACCGTAACCTGAGCTGTTACGTTTCTTCGGTTTTCTATAGACAAAATATTAGGTTTTCTCGCACCAGACGAGCTATCTCTGTCATAGCGGAATCCTATTCTATCATTAGCATCAGATAAAATCAGGACCTGTAAAAAAAACTGCCCTCCCGACTGGGGACAAGTAAAGTATCCTGTCTCAGCAAGCGTACTAACCAGTTGATCATTTAATGCAGACGTTGGATCGCCTTGTATATAAGGGACAGAAATAGAGACAGGTGATTTTTCCGAGTTAGTGTCGGCAAACCTGTACCCACAAGATGAAAACGAAAAAATTATTCCTAAGCTAATGAAAATGGAAAAAAAACAGCTATTTTTCAAGGGATTTATTTTCATTAACATTGGGGATATCTAGTGGTAGCGATTCGGGGTTAGGAGCTAATTCGTTTACGAGCTCTTTTGAATTTTTCTTGGTTTGCTCTTCCGATAAGGCAATATCTTCTGAAATCTCTTGAAAAAGTTTTAAATCTTTGAAGGGCTTTTTATATTTTTTTTCTAGAAAAACTAGCCTATCTCCAGAATCTAAAGCCGTTCTGGTTTGAGGATACTTGGAAACAATCTTATTATAGTAAATGGCAGATGCATGAGGCTTTTTAGTTCTTTCATAGAACTGAGCAGTGTTATATAAAGTCCCTGCATAGATTTCTCTCATTTCTGAAAGCATCTCTTCTGCTAAGGCTATTCTGGGCTCAGAAGGAAATTCTATTAAAAACTTTTTAAAGTTTAATTCAGCTAAATCTAAAAAATCCGGGTCAGCGTATTCTTTTTTACACTGAGATAGGTATACTTTACCAATACCAATGAAGCTCTCGCAGGCTAAAGGATGCTTACCAAATTTTCTTATAAGAGATTGAAATACATCCACACTGGATTTAAAATCGTTATCATTAAGAAGGATTAAGCCTTTACCATACAAAGAGTGTATAGCTAACTCATGGTGCGGCATCGCATTAATGATTTCATCATAGATCTCTAAAGCCTCATCTCCTGCAGGAATCCATTTGGGCATGATTTCTACCCCGAAAAGATGTTTTTTTTCTCCTTTTTGATATAGCTCTGCAATCTCAAATTTGTATCGCATTGTCTCTTCAAAAAATTTTGGTGCAGAATGAGATCTTAGATACTTGCTAAAACTTTTATTTGCCAGTTCAAGCTCGTTTAAATGAAAAAAACCCACAGCCAGGTAAAAGCCAGCCTCTCGCGCGAATGGAGATTCAGGAAAATTTTTTAAAAGGATAGTAGATTGATGTGTAAGCTCTTGCCACTGCTTTTTCTCGTGAGCACTGATGGTTAAACTGTAATGCTCTTCTACGGAAAGAGTGGCTATCTCATCCGTAGCCATTAGCTTGCCGTCTTTTATAGTATACGCAGCGTGAGATGGCACAGAAACTAAAAAAGAGCTAGCACATACTAAAGCAAGAACACATTTTCTCATATAACCCCGATCCTAAAACATACTAAGTTAAACTAAACTACAAATTATGTCAATTTACTTAGTTATAACCTTAAGTTCCTTAATAGAAACGATTTGCCTTAATTTTTCCTCAACTTGAGAGGTGACATTCACCCCCCAGTTTTCTTGGATTTTTACGCTGCCAATTCTTCCTGCCTCCGCTATAAACTCCATGCAGATAGGAGTAGCTCCGGAGGAGGAGCGAAAAATTTCCTTCATTTTTAAAATATGGGTAAGCCGCACCGTGTCTGCATCTATAATAAGATGAAGAAGAGAGCTTAGTTTTTTTTCCTCAATCAACTTTTCCACAGTTTTCCCTTCTGCTTTGGGCTTAGAATTCCTTTCGCGCATTTCATTTAACTTTAGTTGATTTCTTGCTTTATCATAAGCTTGATCACAAGCACTGACCATCAATGCATCTACTTTAGCAAGGTCATCCAGCCATTTACACTGCAATTTAATTTCTCCTTGCTCATTTTCAATCTGCAGCACTGCATATAAAAGCTGATTTTCCAAAAGTAAAGCTTGTTTAGCTTCGAACATCTCAGGCCATATGGGTAGTTCATATCGCTCGATGCCATCACTAACAACAAGAATAGCAAATTTTTTTTGTGATTTTGCAGATATTTTTATAGAAACCGATTCAATAATAAAGGCAGCTCTACAAAGCGCATTTTTATCGAGTTTCTGGAAATCAGAAAATGGGCAGCAAGAAAGCCTTTGCAACATGCCACGAAAGTCATCTAAGGGGTGCCCTTGCAGGTAAAATCCGAGAAGCTCATATTCCCTTTTAAGTATTTCTTGCTTTGTTTTTTCATTTTTCACATTCGGTGGAATAGTAAATCGATCTTCATCGCCTTCATCAATCATTGAAAAAAAATCGATAATGCCTTTTGAAGCCTCTTTTTGCTCTCTTGCGGCAACGAGAAACATTCCATCTACGCTTTCAATTAGAGCTTGTCTAGACCATCCTGTGAAATCAAAAGCTCCTACTTCTATCAAGTACTCGATTACTTTTTTACCTACTTTTTTGGTATCCACTCTTTTAATAAAATCAAAAAGAGTTTTATAGAGACCTCCCCTAGATCTTTCAATCAAAATAGAATCTACTACCCCTTCACCTACTCCTTTAATTCCTGACATGGCAAAACGAATTCCACCACGAATAGCAGTAAAATCTTTAGCTGATTCATTGATATCAGGAGGTAGTATGGCAATACCCATGGTCTGTGCTTCACGAATATTTTTAGCAACTTTAGTAGTATCATCGCTATCAGATGTCATCAATGCAGCCATCCACTCACCAGGATAATTAGCCTTTAAGTAAGCGGTGACATAAGTAAGGTATCCGTACGCTGCAGCGTGAGATTTATTAAATCCATAAGAGGCAAATTTTTCAATTTTATCAAAAATATGCATAGAAAGCTCTTCACCAATACCAGCTGCTATGGCTCCACTTTTGAACTTCTCTCTTTGCCTAGACATTTCTTCTTTGTCTTTTTTTCCCATCGCGCGTCTCAGTACATCCCCCTCACCAAGACTGTAGTTAGCTAACCGGCTAGCAATCTGCATAACCTGCTCTTGATAGACCATGATTCCATAGGTTTCAGATAGTATATCCTCCATTCGAGGATGATCAATGTCTATAGGCTCTTTACCGTGCTTACGATTACAAAAAGATGGGATCATTTCCATAGGACCTGGACGATATAAAGCGCCCACAGCTATGATCTCTTCAAACTTATCAATGTGCAGTTGTTTCAAGAGTTCCTGCATACCTCCTGACTCTACCTGAAAAATCCCAGACGTTTTTCCTTGGGTTAGCAGAGCAAATGCAGAAGTATCGTTTAGGGGTAGATTGACCCAGTCAATAGTCTGTCCTAGCCTGTCTCGAATGGCGTTCACAGCCCTTTGAATGGAGGTGAGCGTTTTTAAACCAAGGAAATCAATTTTTAACATTCCAACTGCCTCAACTGGCTTCATGGAGTATTGCGTAACTGCAATTTCAGAATCTTTAGAAGAACAAAGGGGAATGTGATCCATAAGTGGATCGGCACCGATAATCAGACCAGCAGCATGAATCCCGGTATTGCGCACAGACCCCTCAAGCTTAAGGGCTAAATCAATCAAATTTTTAGTTTCGCTATCCGCATCGTATTGAGCTTTTAAATCAGGATCTACTTCAAGCGCCTTTTCCAAAGTAATCGTTGGATCCTCGGGAACCAACTTCGCTATCGCATTTACTTTAGGTAACGGCACGCTAAGCACACGTCCCACATCTTTAATCGCCATCTTTGCTTTCATCGTCCCGAAAGTAATAATTTGAGCTACTTTCTCTTTACCATATTTTTTTACAGTATACTCGATAACCTCTTGACGTCTCTCCATACATATATCAACGTCAATATCAGGATATGAAATACGTTCAGGATTAATGAATCGCTCAAAAAAAAGATGAAATCTTAATGGCTCGATATCAGTTATACCTATAAGGTAAAGAATGATAGAACCAGCCCCAGACCCTCTACCGGGCCCTACAGGTATCCCATTTTTTTTGGCCCAAGCTATAAAATCGTATACTATGAGCAAATAGTCACACATTCCTTTCGAGGTAATAATTTCAAGCTCATAGCTTAGACGGTCTTTAACAACCTGAATAGGGTCTTTATCTGGATATTTCTCCTTTACTTTTTCAAGATGAACCGGCAGATAACGCTCCTCTATTCCTTTTTCGCAAAGATTTATAAGAAACTGAATTGCTTCTCTTTCTCGAAGTTCACTTGTTATCTCCACATTTTCTAGTTTAGGAGGAATAAAAACAGGATAATATTTTGCTTTAAAATCAAAATCA
>JBEIFG010000121.1:0-5145 GCA_040382555.1 Chlamydiales bacterium
CATATCCCGAATCAGCAACTAATAGAGTAGAAAAAGAGGTTATTCCTGCAGTTAGCAGTAAAGCGTTAATCGGTTTCATAAAATCTCCATTTAAAAAAATAAATACCTTTAAGAGGTATAGGGTTTTTGCTTTTTTTTGAAAATATCTTTTTAAGGTTAAATCATGAATATTCACAAGATTTGCAAAAGAGAATAGGTATGAAATTTTTCGATAGGATAGCAGAAACAAACATTTGCCGTCTGATTTTACTTGCATTTGCCACATTCAACTTCTCATTCACTCTCCCTGACAGGAATGAGCTTATTTATTTAACATGCAAGCAAAACCCCTCCCGTGAAATGACTATCCAGTGGCATTCTAATCATAGCCAACCCTCCTCTGTGGTTTTTTTTAGAAAAAAAGGGGATTTAGATTGGCGCCGAACGGAAGGGGGGAGTGAATCCTTAGATTCTCTAGATTACTTAGTTCATAGAACCGATCTTTCAGAGTTAATACCAGCTACAGAATATGAGTTTTTTCTTGAAGGAAGTCAGTGGGTTCATTCCTTCAGAACGCTTCCGAGTCAGTTAAGTGAAAAAACGGTTAAAATTGTGATCGGAGGAGATGTATTTTTAAATGCAAGGGTATTTCGAAAAATGAATGCTGTAGTCAGTAGCTATGACCCAGATCTTATTATTTTGGGCGGTGACATAGCCTATGCAGAGAAGTTTAAAAAATACTCAGACATAATAGGTCGATGGAAAGATTTTTTTCAAATCTGGAATCAAACGATAAGAGGCTCCAGCGGTAGGTTAATACCTATGGTTGCCTGTCCCGGCAATCATGACGTAAACATTCTTCATGAACCTAGTAGGCAGCAGCCATTTTATACTTTTTTTACCTCAGATAAATCTTTATCCTATAGGTCAATAGACATCGGAGATTACTGTTCGTTTTTTCTGCTCGACTCAGGCCATTTGCATAAAGTCGAAGCAGAGCAGACGCTATGGCTTGAACAAGCACTATATGAAAGACAAAAAGTCTCATTTAAGCACCCTGTCTATCACGTTGCTGCTTATTCTTGTTATTATTTTCATGATAAAAAAAACTCAGCGTCCATTCGTCAACATTGGTGTCCTCTTTTTGAAGATTATGGAGTACAAATTGCTTTTGAACATCACAGCCATGCGTATAAACGAACCTATCCTTTATTGCACGGGGCAATCGATCCCTTAGGTGTCATCTATGTGGGAGATGGATGTTGGGGTGTGCCTTTGCGACGCACTCAGGAACGAGGGTACCTTGAAAAAAGAGAATCCATCAATTGCTTCAATGTACTCAGTATGAATGCGGAGGGTGAAAGGGTGTCTGTGATTTCAATCGATGATCAGCTCATAGATACCTTTTTTGTGCCAAAGCGTTAAAGATGATTTAAAGCTGTAAATCCATATTGCAATCTAATGCGTCTTTTTTTACTTTGCAAAAAGCAAATATGGATTGGGTGTTCTTATGTTTTTCCTATCTCATAAAAAAACTCTGCTAGCCTTTTTTTTGAGTTGTACAGTGGTTACTTTTGCTCAAGCGGAAGATTCTTCCCCTTTAGAAAAGCTAATGCAGGGCAATAAAAGATATGTGGAGTCCAGCACAGTGTGTCATGAAGATTGGGGGGCTAAAAGGATCGCATTAGCTCAAGGTCAAACCCCTTTTGCGGTGATTATTGCATGCTCTGACTCTAGAGTCCCGCCAGAAATTATTTTCGATCAAACACTTGGTGACTTATTTGTAATTAGAGTAGCTGGTAATGTGATCGATGATTTCGCATTGGGTAGTGTGGAATATGCTGTGGAGGTGCTCAAAGCAAATTTAATCGTGGTGCTAGGTCATTCCAGCTGCGGAGCGGTAGATGCAGCGCTTAAAGGCTTATCCTTCGATAATCACATACCACAAATTCTAAAAAAAATAGCCCCCGCCGTTAAAGCTACTCGATATGAGCCAGAAAATCGATTAGAGAAAACAATCAAGATGAATGTTTTAAATGTAAAAAAATGCTTAGAAAAAGCAAGGCCCACGCTAAAGAAATTATTTGATAGCGGGGATTTATCTATTCGTGGTGCTTACTACTGTCTTGAAAGCGGAGAAGTAGAGCTGCTGTAGAAATTAGCAGATCTGTAGGGATTTAATACCCCATTTATTTTTAAATTAAATAAAAAAAATCTTAATAAATAATTTATTTTATTTTGATATTATTATTTTCGTAGATATAAAAGGAGTAATAAAAATGACAATAATAGAAATACCCTCACAAGTCAATCCGATGTATGCCAATCAGGACGGTTTGCAAACTGTGCCTACAGTAGGGGGGATTGCCACAGCCCAAGATATTCACGAAGTCACTGTAGTTCAATTACCTCGGCAAGAAGAGGCAACTACTTCACTTAGCGAGGGTTGTTCAAATGTAGCTTGTTGCTGTTGCTATACCGCGGCAAATATTTGCGATATCTGGTCAAGATTAGTTTTCAATGCTTGGGAATGGAAAACCGGAGGGGAACTAAGGCAAAATGGAACAGCGGATCAAAGAGCTGTGGGTACCATAATGCAGCTAGATGCCGGGGGGGTAGTAGGTATCGCAGCTCCTCAGGTTAAGGATCAACAGTCGGACTTTATCCTGAATGCGAATGCAGCCATGGTAAATGGATGCTGTGAACTCATTCAGAACGCTCCTGAGTGTATCGCCAGATCCGCTGGATGCTGTGTTCAGACAGCTGCAACGGTAGTTGATGTAGCCATTCCAGTTTTAACCGCTACAGGACAATGTATCTGTTGTATTCTTGACGCTCTGCCAAAGTAAATGGATTCAGCTCATGCCAGGTGCACCCTTAAAAGGGCCGCATCTGGCATATTCTTTACGAATACCTCTGCCTTTGATTACCTTGAAAAAGCCTAAAGCATTATCGCAACCAGTTTATATGAAGCAAGAACTAAGCCTTGTAATAGATTTAGAGGACGAGATTACCGTTGCCTATATTAGCATGTTTCAGAGCGTAAGGGCACTGGATCTGTGGTTTCACAAAATGAATCACCACTAGCTCTCATGATAGCTTTTTTGGTCCAATCTTTTATCTTGGGCGCTGTGGTAAGGATATAAGAAAGATCTGCCTGATGGGGATATTTTACCTGCAGTGGAGAATCCATACCTACAGACAAAGTAGTCGCAACAAGTTTTGCACCCACGTGGTGATGCTTGGATTCATGTTCATGTCCGCGAAATAAATATTTCACTTTATGATTTTCTGTACTAATCATTTTGAAGTAATTTTTGATGTCTTGCGGGGATAGCTTCCAATTTCTGGATCCAGGATCCAATAGAAGAGATGCCTCTCCCTCTGAGGCTATATCCCCCCAGTTGGTGGTGGTCTGAGCCAATACACTGGGCGGGCGAAAATCTAAAAATGCTAAATGATAAATTCTTTGTGCAGCTGCTTCCCTTTTCAATTGTTTTCTAAGAATGGGATCATTACATGTCTGGGTCCAATTTTTATAGATTTGCTCAACTCTTTGAGATTGATTTTCCAGAAGCGCTGAGGATTTAGAGGGAATATACTCATCAGTTATCCTTTTGTCAGCCATCTTAAGTATCTGCTTTACTCTTGGCGAGAATAAGTTTTGAACGCCATGGAAATCACTTGTGGGAGCCAAAGGAATGGGCATGGTTTGATAAGGGAGTAAATCGCTAAGCATCGGCTCAGGATCAAAGTAGAGCTCAAATAGTGCATGGGAAAAAAGGCTATATTCTATTTGGCCACTTGGACTTGATTCTCCAAGATACAGGGATAAGGGAAGGGTAGAATAAAAATTTTCAAGAAGAGTTAGCTTTTTAGGGTCTTCTAAAAACTTTTGAAAAGCCAAATCTTTACTTCCGCAGTACATTAGATTTACTTCAGCATTCTCGTGATTTCCCTTTAATAAAGTCACATTTTCAGGATTTTCTTTTTTTAAGGTAATCAGCAATTCCAATATTTGAAGGGAGTAATTGCCCCGGTCAGTGTAATCACCAAGGAACACTAGATGGGGACCAGGTAGACATCGAAATTCCTGATCCAAAAGACCTTGATTTCTCAACTCATTTAAATTTTCGATCAAACTCTTCATGTCTCCGTGCAGATCTGCTCTAACAAAGATAGAAGATTGGGTATCTACTAGTTTCTTTTCCGCCCAACCGCAGGTTGTATTCACATCAAATGAGACCGTATTTGCCTCCGTATATCTTTCAACCAAAAAGCAAAAGCGCTTGTCATCAAAAGGGGGCAGGTCGAAAGATTTTTTTACAGGGTTCCATCCGTGCAAGTAGGTATGGATCAGGGTTGAGGCGGTAGGAAATCCAAGATAGTACTTCGACAAAGAGGAGGAAAGAGACTTTAAATCTATTTCCAGCTTTTCTTTTTTTTCTATAGCATAAGCTATATCCCTATGAGAAAAAATGAGATCCTGCACATTTTCTGCTAAGGGATGCCCTTGGAAAAAGCCTGCACAAGCTTCATCTTTAAACGCTCGAATCAGCGGGATTTCAGTTTCTAAACCCAGGCCGATATCATGATAGTAACGAAGGGGTCTTTTAAGCTCTGCCGTGCAGTTTGCCCTTAAAAAATCATCGATCAGAGTAATGCCGAAAGAAAGGTCACGACCATATTTTTTAAGATAGCTGATTTTGCATTTTAGTTCTTCGGTGGGCGCTTGCTTAAATTCCTCTAGTAATCTCGAAAGGGAAGATGCCTTAGAATCAGAGCAGCAGCTTGAAAATGCCTCTATCATGGAATTCTTTAAGTGCTTCATGATTTCTTTAGCTTCAGGATGCATTTTTTCACGGGGATATCTAAAAGCAGTGCTAAGGTGCTGAATCTGATTCATTCTTCTTATGCCATACAAAAACAATTTAAACGCAGAGGCATCTGTGGGATTCAGCTTCCCCGATTGGATGTTCTCTAAGATTTGAAGTTTCTTTTCTTGAAAAATATCAATAGATTTCTGAATTTCTCCTGTTTTTCCCACATATCTGGAGAGTAAGCGACTTAAATTTAAATGAAGGGAAGCGTCAAGGCCTGAATCATCGCTTAGACCAATGGGTGCAGGAAGTAGGGTGGAAGGAAACCGATGGGATGAAACTGGAG
>JBEIFG010000122.1:0-5030 GCA_040382555.1 Chlamydiales bacterium
ATATCATGCCGGAAAAGTTTAAAATTCGACTTTTTTATGCTTAGACCAACACCCGAACAAAAAAAATTTGATTTCACCTTTAAAAAAAATAGACTACCTAATTTTCTTTGGTATCAAAAATAAACATAAACTAATTTATTATGTCTATTAGCTCACTCTTTCACCATTTCTTTAAAATACGACCCGTACCTCAAAGGCTAAATCCTATGGATTTTTTTCCTAAAGAGGTCCTCTTTAGCATCTTAGCATGGCTTACTAAAGAAGATATGCAGGTGGTTACTTGCGTAAGCCGGGCATTTAGGGAAATGAGTGTAGCTGCAGCAAGCCAGAATGAATGGTCTTCCCTGCAAGAATTCCTCTTTCTGTCTATCCAAAGATTAAAGCAAAGAGAGCTTTTTCCCCTGCAGCTTAATAATTTAGGAGCTTTTTCTAGTGGCCTAGCTAAGTTAGAAGTTACTCACTTGCTTATGCTTAAAACGTATATGCTCAGTGTCAAATTTGGGTTAATTCGTGCATTAGATGGGTTGGACAAAGCGACCACCAATGAGCTTTTTAGGGGTATGGGTCGAAGCCTTTTTTTGGGGGATATTTCGCAGCTGCTGGAGTCTCAGAGGCAGTTAAGAGCTATTCTTGCCAAAGAAAATCCGGAGGAAAAAGAAGATGATTTAATGCAATTTTGCAAGGGTCTATGTGAGAATAAGCTTTTTGATTGGGCCTTAGTGGTAGCGGATACCTTAGCTGAGGGGCCCAGGAGAACTCATTTTTTAGCGGATATAAGTAGCCATCTTGGCCAATTAGGTCATTTCAATAAAGCTCTTTCTGTAGCTTGCTCCATAGCAGATCCAGAGATGCAAAGCCAGGCTCTAGCGCAACTTGCGCCCCTCTTAGCTCAATCTGGTGATATCCATCGAGCCCTTCAGATCACCCAACGGGTAACTTATAATGAATGGTTGAAAAATGTAGCCTTAGCAGATATTGCGGTGATTCTCTCGAAAGCTGGAAACGCAAAAGAAGCTCAAAAGATTGCTTTATTCATTCCCTGTGAACACCAAAAATCTGTGGCTTTAAGTAGTGTGGCTGGGATTTTAGCGGAGCTGGGAAAATTCAAGGAAGCCAAAGAGATCGCAAGCCTGATCACTATTGCCCCCTTTGCCCTCACCGCTCGCAAACAAATAGCTGCTTTCATGGCCAAAGCTTCTCTTAAATAATCAGGCAGTCATCACTAAATTGTTTTTCGCTATCTAACGGTGGCAGGTAGCAAAATACCTCTAAATGTATTAGACACTGTAAGAATTTTTAGATAAACTCTCCCAAGACGAATCACTCATTTGCTTTTTAGATATAGGGAGATATATGAAAAAAATATTTATTTTTATAGGTTTAATAGCTGCGTTGTGGAGCATATCTAGTTATGCTTCTTGTGGCTGCTGCGGAAAGACTGCTGTCCAAAGAACTCTCTCGATAGTCAAGCCTGATGCGGTATCATCGGGTCATATTGGAGATATTAGCGCTCGTTTTGAACAGGAAGGATTGAAGATCGTAGCTGCAAAGATGGTTAAGCTTTCCAAGGAAAAAGCTGGATCTTTTTATGCGGTACATAAAGAAAGACCCTTCTATGCTAGCTTAGTAGATTTCATGAGCTCGGGTCCAATTTTTGTGATGGTTTTAGAGGGGGATGATGCGGTAGCTAAAAACCGTCAAATCATGGGAGCTACTCATCCTGGTATGGCTGCAGAGGGTACACTCAGGGCTTTATACGCTACTGATGTGGAGAAAAATGCAGTGCATGGCTCTGACAGTAGAGATAGTGCAAAACAAGAAATTGCTTTTTTCTTCTCAGAAAAAGAAATCTTTGCCAAATAGGAAAAGGTGCGCTAAAGCACCTTTTCCCTGGGTTCACTAGAGGCTCCAGCGCAAGGGAGTGATTTTAATCTTTTATATTTTGGCAGGTTTTTGACG
This sequence comes from Chlamydiales bacterium, assembly GCA_040382555.1. Classification (GTDB taxonomy): domain Bacteria; phylum Chlamydiota; class Chlamydiia; order Chlamydiales; family Rhabdochlamydiaceae; genus VGMB01. Next base: position 1,960 of record JBEIFG010000122.1, read on the forward strand.
TAGTTTGCGCACTCAGACTGCAGTCCAAGGTTTTTCACATGGTCACTGATGGGATTTGTGCGGTTGTATAAATATAAAACCTCTTTTATAAACCGGGTGTGCTTGCCAGACATTTCTAGCATGGGAATCATAATGGCTACATCTCCGGCCATAGGAAAAAAGCCTCCCTTATAACTTAAGTCTTCTCTTCGAATCAGCTTAAATAGCCCAGCATAAAAGGTTCTAAGATGGGAAGATACAAAGGGGTGGCTTCTAAAGCCGTTATTAAACATCACCCTTTTGGGGAAGGGTTTGCAAATTAAGGGTTTTTGTTGGTAGCCAGGATAATCAAGAAAATTTCCGTAGGTGAGCCAAGTGGCTGAGCTGCTGTAGACTTTATTTAGCTTGGAAAGTACATTTTCGTGAGCCAGAAAATCATCTCCATCCACAATCACTACAATTTCTTCATCTCTACAGCTATGAACTGCATGATATACATTCTCTAGAGCCCCTTTGTTATGCTCATTATGTAGGATTTGAATTCGAGAAGCTAAGGGGCTTTTTTCTACGAAAGAAACTACTTTTTCAAGGGTGGTATCAGAAGAGGCATCATCTATATAGATAATTCTAAAATTTTGATAATTTTGAGAGACGATAGAAGCTAGATTCTTTTCGCAATAAACGGCATTGTTGTAGGAGGGAACGAGGATAACAAAGCTTTTTTCTTCTTTGGATTGGCTTTTTCTTGCAATATGCCGCTGACTTTTATTTACTCTGTAAAACTCAACTCCTTTAAAGAGGCCAAAGCATAGCAAAGAGATAGTCCCCAGCTGAAGGGAGCGTTTTAAAATAAGTTTCATCATTCATCCTTTTGAAAAAAACTTCTCTCCATAGAATACATATTTTAAGAAAAAATTTAAAGCTATAGGTGTCTTATTCAGGGAACAGGCTACTTCTTGGCCTAGCGATTCATGGGTGATCCTAAATCGTTGCCCCAAAGGCATAGTCGAGGTATCATGGGGTCTTTTACTTATAGGATACTTACTTTTATGGAATTTGGTGACTTTTTAAAGTTTTATATATCACTACTTGTTGTGTGTAATCCCTTTTCTGCGATTCCTGCCATTTTGGGGCTTACAAGGGGTAAGAGTGTGGCAGAGAAAAAAAGAACGACGCAAATTAGCTCCCTGGCAGTAGCCATCATATTTTTGATTTCCATTTGGTTGGGAAGACCTATCTTAGATTTTTTTGATATTCGCATTTGCGCATTTCAGGTGGCTGGAGGATTTGTACTCTTTCTACTAGCTCTTTCGCTTTTGAATGCAGAAGAGAGTCCCATTAGCAAGGATGTCGATGATGAAATCAAGAAAAAGGCATCTATCGCGGTTGTTCCTCTGGCCATACCGATCATCGCGGGCCCTGGAGCAATATCTACGGCTATCGTTTTTAATGCCAGTTTCCCAGGTCTTGCGAATAAAGCGCTTCTTTCACTCAGCAGTTTATTGGTAGCAGCTACCGTGGCTCTTTGTTTATTTTTTGCCACTCGACTTGAAAAACTACTTGGAAGCAATGGAATCAATATAATGGGTCGAATAGGAGGATTGCTCCTGGCAGCAATATCCGTGGAAACCATGTCAAAAGGTTTTATTACCCTTTTTCCAGGATGGCTAGGCAGTTAGGATGAAGAAATGCTACGAACTCTTTAGAAAATATCTAAAGAGTTTTTGATATTTCTTGATCTTCTTTGATTTGGTGAAGCTTTTCTTCGGAGTAGCTAGCCAGTTCTTCGCATTCAAAAACTTTAAACTTTCTACTCATGTACTCGAGTATTTTAGTGAGATCTTTCAGTGCTAATGCATCTTTATTGCAGCTCTCTGGCTTAGTATAAGATCCGATATCTAATTCGACGGCTTCCCCATCCACAAATCCGTAATTGCTAAACGGGTGGATATCAATATCCATAATTCCCTTTTGACAGCGATTTTTGATGTGTTCTACAAAGTGATCAATAGCGGTTTTAGCTTTACCTAGGTTTTGCTGGTCTAGGCACTCTTTGAGATAAGGGTAAAAAAGAGTGGCCCTTTTTTGGATTACAAACTCAGTATCTTTTAAGTTCATCGTGTGAATAACGCCGATTTTATCGAAAAATGTGATTTGCTTATCTAGGGAAGAGCTTCTGCTCAGCTGGGCATGAATAAGACCTGTTTCTTTAGCCATTTGCTCAGAGGCAATCTTAATGCTATTAAATAGAAATTCTTTGCGGCGGTGCCCGTGCTTGTTAGCCCGGAAAGTGAGGAATCTATTTTTTAAATGATTAAACTGGCTGGGCAGTGGAAAATGGGTGAGCCATTTAGATTCTTCCAGACGTTGCTGTTTAAAGAATTTTACCACATAGTTTTGATCTTCACTAATAAAGCAATAAAAAGATTTACCTCGAGCTAAGTAGTGGAAGGGTTGATCAAAAATCGCTTTCACCAAAGCAGCCTTTTCTTCTGAGATTTCCGAAGTAATGTCATTACTTTGTGACCTAGATAGAATCTTTTGATGAGAAAAGCCGTCTGTGGCAAGGTAGCATCCATGTTTAAGAGCAGCTACGGATAGTACAATGGATATTGCTTTAATTATATTTGTAAATTTTTTAGATCTTTTATTCATGGCATTTTTAGAAAAGATGTAACAATGGTTTTCTAGTTAATTGTAGCGATCTTGTAAATATTTTGATACTTAATTATATGCCATAAGTACGTGATCCACAAGACCAAGCAGCAAGCTACTCCTCTGAGGTGGCAGCAAGAAATGAATTAGCACAACCATCGATCATAGATTCTATTTCGGGATAGTCTTTCTTCAGCCCTTCACTTATCTTGGCGCCTGCTATCTTGATGAGCTCAGATAGATCAGAGGGGCTTTTTGTAAGAGTTCCCAATTTCATGAAAATTAGAGCATCTTCTGAGTAACCTATATCTTTTAAATAGCTTAAGTCATGAGCAGATATTCCTTTGTGATAGCAGCGGGATAGGAGTGAAAATAATTTGTGGGTAAGATCTTTGGCAAGATCGATTTGATGATTTTGTAAATAGCTCTTTAAAAGA
>JBEIFG010000123.1:0-5026 GCA_040382555.1 Chlamydiales bacterium
CAATAATTAAATTTAAAAAAAATAATTTTCAAAAATTAAGGATTATTATGGCAACTAGTTTAATCACCTCTCAAACGTCTACAGCTTCTGGATCTCATGTATCCCTTTTTGGTAAGTTGCCTCAACCTATCATCGGTGAGGTAATGTCTTTTTTAGAAAAAGAGGAGTTTGAGACAGTGGTGATCCTGAATAAATCATTGAATAGCCATGGGATTCCTTCTGCAAAATTTATCATATCTGTATCAGTAGAAAAAATTGTGAATTTTGTCATTCAAAGATTTAAAGGTATAGAAGAGCTTTTACCACAAACATCTTCTTTAGAAAACATTAGAAATGAATTTTCCTTAAATCTTACCAATGGTTCGGTTTGTAACCTTAAAGCCATAAAGCAACAGGTTTTAAGCTTAAAATCAAGTGCTGTTTGTGTACTTGCAAGCATCGATCAGGATTTTTTAAACTCCCTCCAGGGGCCTTTATCTTGCCCTTTTATGGATGACATAGGACTGCGCATAGGATTTCAAAAGAGATTAAGTGAAATAGTTCTAGAAGAAAATCAAGTACAACAAGATATAGAATTAGTGGAACTTTGCGAAGATTTATCCGTGAAAGGATTTTTTGACTGGGCGTCGGATATTATTGAAAATGAGATAGTAGCCCCGCTTAATAAACAGAGGGGTCAATTACAAATAGTAAAAGGGCTTGTTTTGCATAACAAAATACCACAAGCGATTGCTACCACCGATTCCATCGAATCCCTTAAAATTAGATACTTGGCTCATACAGAAATATGCCGGGTACTATTTGAAAACGACGATATTGATTCTATTGTTTCGATTTTGAAGCCCTATCCAAGAAAATACGCAGAGGATGGCTTTTGCCAACTTGGTAAAGCCTTGGCCGAGAGTCTTTTGTTTGAAAGAGCTTCTGAGGTTGCTAACCTCATCCAGGATGAAGATTTAAAAAAACAAGTTTTTGATAAAATTGCTAGTCAAAAGGCTTTATGTTCAAAATAGCACAATTGAGCTTAAGATGATTTTTCTTTTGGCTATACGTTAAGCCAACTCTTCGAAAAATAGAACACTCTAAAGAAGGCGTGCACATTATGGATGACTCTATCGAAGAGAAACCTTACGCGGATGAGAATGAACTTGTAAATCGGCGTTATTCTCATGCTAAGCATAGGTGCATTAATGGTATCAATCTAATTATTTTCTAAGATAAATAAAATCACTGGATCGAAGTCTTTCAGTAAGAGTCCCTACTTTAATAAAATAAATTCACCTACAGATGTTTATTTATAGTAGTTAGACTGAATAACCTTTGAAAATAGATCTGAATTTCCTCCTCCAACACCACAAGGATGTAAGTTTAAAGCTGTACCTACTAGATACATTTGGTTATATAAAACCAGCATTTTTTATATGATCAATAGAGCAATCGATCCAAAAATTATCAAGACTCTAGGAGTCAAGGCTGAAGGAAAGGGCTTTGAATAGAGGGTCTTTGCTTGGCAAAAGCTTTTGAAGTGGCTCAACATATCACAAATGAAGATCTAAAAAACGATACCCACAGCAAAATAAGTCAGTTATGTGGCCTATCTTGGTTGCTCTAGAGTAAGGGGTAGAGGTCATCCTTCAGTAAGTTTTAGTGAAAGCTCATGCAATCAAGAAGTTGCTCAGTCCAGATATGGCTAAAACGATGCACCTTTTCTTTGTGTTCTGAATCCCATATACTATCTAAAATAGATCTAAGGAATGCGTAATATTTGAGCATGCTAGGATCTAAATTTAAGTGTTTTTGTAGCATCGAGATTCTCTTGAACAGCACTTCTAAAGAGGGTGTAGAGTCTGTGCTTAACAGGAAAGGAGCTGCTTCGACGTACGAGTTACCCATCAGACCAAAAGGAGAAATGCACATCCATCCTTTATGTTGAGAAAATAGGATGTTATCAAGGCTTAGATTTCCATGGATAAGGTAGGAATCAGAGGGGAAATTTTCAATTTTTTTGATCACTCGCTTTGCATAAATTAAGATTTCCTTAGATAAGCTTGAGTGATTTTCTACTGATGAAAGCAAATTAGTAAAGGGGGAAAAAGCAAACTTTGTAGCTCTAATTTTTGGTATCCGCTGCAAAAGATGTATAAATATTTCGATAGCTGAGGTTTCGTCTTTTTTAGCTACATCATATAACGAAACCCCAGGATGAATAGATTCTAAGACAAGAAAGGGTTGCTCAATGCTATGATGTATCACATTGGGGGATACTGAGGTAGATAAAGCAAGAAGTGCTTCTTTTTCTTGTAGGCAAGTCTTTGCACAGGAAAATAGTTTAAGCAAGATATCTTTTTCCTCAAGATAGCCTATAAAGAGCTGCTTTGAACTTTTTACGGGCTTTATATCGTGTATTCCGAAAGCTAAAGCTGCTTCAAGAGATTTATCCAGCATGATTTACCGTAATTTTCCTGCCCAACCTAATTTGGTTCTTAAAGTTGAAAAGTAATCTCTTCGGAATAGACTTACAAGCTTAAAGGTTCTTGGAGCTCTAGCAATTTTAAATACCTCTCCTGTTTTGAGTTCAAAACTCTCAAGACCATCAGCCCGAATTTCTATAGGCTCATAGTCGCTAGAGTATTGAATTTGAATTTCTTGGTTGGGCATTAAAACAATAGGACGGTTAGAGATGGTATGAGGGCTAATCGGGGTGATGACTATGGCTTGCAGGTCGGGGCTCAGAATGGGCCCGCCGGCAGCTAAAGAGTATGCAGTCGACCCATTAGGGGTAGAGATAATGACACCATCTGCTTCAAAAGTATTTAAGTAAAGACCATCTACGTGAATTGCTATTTCAACTAAGGAGGGATTTTTGCCTCGATGAATGACGATGTCATTTACTGCAAAACAACGATCTCCTCTGGGAGACTCTCCATTGAGAATGAGTCGTTCATGGATTTTGTATGCACCATTCAACAGATCTTGTAAGCTTGGGTATATATCAGATAGAGGAACATCGGCCATGAAACCAAGATGTCCTAAATTAATGCCAAGGATAGGGATATCTAAATCACAGTACTTGTGAGCAAGACGTAAAATAGTTCCATCTCCACCCATGGAGATGATAAAATCAATTTTATGATGTAAAAAATCTGAAAGAGGATTTACCCCTAAGCTTTTTGCATCTTTATCTTCTGTCACTACCGTAACACCCTGTTCTTTTAGAAAGTTTGCCACACCCAAAGCAAAGCTATGGCAGTGTTGTTTGGATTGATTGGCGAATAAAGCGATAATCATAAAGAGAGGTCCACTGTTTCTTTTGTCTTCTCAAGGTTAAATAAATCTACAGCTCGTTTAACGATAGACTCAGGATCAAGACCTACTTCTTTGTGTAGGTCTTTATTACTTCCATGATCTAGAAATACATCAGGGATTCCAAAGTTCGCCACACAGAGATGGTTGAATCCATTACGCACAATGAAAGAATTAATGATGCTGGCAAAACCTGAAGAAAGAGCATGCTCCTCAATGGTAATTACATGGCTATGTGATGAGAAAATTCGGTATAGTAGGTCGCTATCTAATGGCTTTACAAAGATGGGATCAATGACGGTAGCATCTATCTGATATTCCTTGAATAGGGTAGCCACTTCCATACCTGTAGCACACATATGACCAAGACATAAGATAACCATCTTTGATCCTTCTTTTAAGACTTCAGCTAGTCCCAAAGTGCGTTGAGTGGTGTTTGTAGAAGTAGCTGTGGTAGGTAAATTGGGATATCTGATAGCTACTGGCCGATTCCAGGTAAATACAGTGTCCATAATCTCAGTAAGTACCTGTCCATTGCGGGGCTGGCATATCACTATATTTGGCATGGCATTGAGAAAACTAATATCATAAATACCATGATGTGTGGATCCATCAGGTCCAGAAATACCACCTCGATCAATGGCAAAGACTACAGGTAGCTCCTGAAGGCATACATCATGAAATAAATTATCAAAGGCTCTTTGAAGAAAGGTAGCATAAATTGAGCAAATTACTTTTAAATTTCTATTGGAAGCAATGCCTCCTCCAAAGGTAACGCTATGTCCTTCTGCAATACCTACATCAATACATCGATGAGGAAATTTCTTAAACATTTCATCCAAACAGGATCCAGCAGTCATTGCCGGTGTGATAACCACAATGCTGGGATCTTGCTCGGCCATGGATAGAAGTTTTTTCCCAAAAAGTTGAGGAAAGGTGGGAGCAGGGTTTGCTAGAGCATGAAATTTGCCGGTAATTTTATCAAAAGGTTTGCACCCGTGATAACAGGTAGGGTCATTAATCGCTGTTTCCATGCCTTTACCTTTGGTGGTGATCACATGAAGTAGTACCGGTTTGGGACTTTCTTTCAAAGCTTCAAGCGTTGTTAAGAGTTCAGATAAATTATGACCATCGATTGGCCCTACGTAGGATAGACCAAATTGCTCGAAAAATGGAGCTGTGCTTACCAGGTTTTTTAGGGACTCAGTGATTTTATGTCCTTGCTTTGCCAAAAAACTTCCTAAGTTTGGAATTTTCGCAAGAATATGCTCTATTTCATTATATATTTTATTTGAGGTGGGGTTATTGAAAAATCTACTCAATATATTAGAAATAGCCCCCACATTTTTGGATATAGACATATTATTGTCGTTTAAGATCACGATAAATTTTTTGAGATCTTTGGGTATATTATTCAGCGCTTCTAGAGTGAGACCACAGGTTAGAGAGGCATCCCCTAAAATAGGTATCACATAAGCATCATTTCCACATAAATCTCTTGCTTTAGCCACACCTAATCCAAGAGATAGAGCCGTTCCTGCATGGCCGGCATGGAAGTGATCGTGAACTGATTCTTTGGGATGAGAAAATCCGCATAGACCTTTATACTGTCGAATTGTACCAAAACGATCAAATCTATGAGTCAAAAGTTTATGGGGATATGTTTGATGACTCACATCAAAAATGAACTTATCCCGCGGGGATCGGAAAACTTTATGAAGGG
>JBEIFG010000124.1:0-5013 GCA_040382555.1 Chlamydiales bacterium
GGGTTTTGCCCCCGGGAGATGTCCGTCAGTGCTTAGTAGCTTTATCTAATTCATCTGCTATGATGAGATCTCTTATGAATTATCGCTTTGAGCAAGGAGGGCTTGGTGGGCATAGCTTCGGTAATCTTTTACTTTCAGCTCTTGAAAAAGTAACTGGTAGCTTTGAAAAAGCTGTGGATGAGGTGAGTAAAATTTTATTCATTAAAGGAAAAGTTATTCCGGTAACAACGCACCATGTTCGATTAAAGATGATTCTTAACAGTCATAAAGTTCTCGAGGGAGAAAAAGAAATATACCTCTCCCAAGAAATAGATGAAGGTTATAACAGCATTTACTTGGAACCTTACGCAAAAGCCAACCCTAGAGCGATTGATGAAATTATGAATGCAGACCTGGTGGTTGTAGGGCCAGGTGGATTACATACCTCGCTCATTCCTAATTTATTAGTTGAGGGTGTATGTAATGCGCTAAAGAGGAGTTCTGCCAAGAAAGTATTTGTAGTTAACTTAATGAATCGCAAAGGGCAAACAACTGGTTACACTGTAAGCTCTTATCTTAAAGAAATGGAAAAGTTTATAGGAGAAGATATTTTTGATTTTACTCTTGTAAATAGTCAAAAGCCCTCGCATGAGCAAATAAAATTATACGCAGAAGAGGGAGATCTAGTAGAAAATGACATGGCAGGCGATGAAAGGGTTATAGCTACTTCCCTCATTGGTGAAGTGAAAAATAATCCAAAAGTGGATTTAATAAAGCGCAGCTTAATTCGCCATGATTCTAAAAAATTAGCAAATGAGATAATGAAAATTGTTAATCATCTTTGATTTAGACGATACTCTGATAGATACTTCAGGGACCCTGACTCCTTTTCAGCTAAAAAAAGCTTTTTATTGGCTAATTGAAAATGGGGTTGATTTTCCCAAGCCAGATTTTGCTTTAGAGTTGCTCCTTCGCCTTAATAAAGCAGCATCCAGTGCAAAACATGCAATCGAGGAGTTTTTTGAAATTAATCAAATTAATTTTTCCCTATTCGATAGAGTCTGTGCTCTAGTTTATGAGGATTTTTGTGAAGAGCTTGAGGTTCAATCTCACGATATGGCGATTGAAGTGCTTCACGCTCTAAGAGAAACACATAAGCTTGCTCTTGTTACTGTGGGAAAGCCTGAGATTCAGTTTTTTAAGATGAAAAAAGCTGGTATTCATTCAGATGTTTTTAGTAAGATAATTGTGACTGCGACTAAAGATAAAAAAAATCATTACAAGTCTTTAATTGAAGAGTTCGATATGGATCCAGCAGATGGAATCGTTTGCGGTGATCGAATTGCCATAGATCTGACTCCTGCAAAGGAGCTAGGACTAACCACAGTGCAGATGCTATCGGGAAGGGGAGTGTGCTGTGTGGGTAATAAAAGAGATGTAGATTTTTCTATATCTCATTTGGGTGAAATTTATAAAATTCTTCCTCAGGTTTCAAATATCACATCTTTTAATAGGTAAAGTCTATCATGACGACAAGTAATCAGATATCTCCAGGTATGATGCTAAGTATCGAAGGAAAAATCTATCGAGTGGAGTCTAGTGTAAAGGTAACTGTAGCGAAAGGACAGCCTTTCATTAAGACAAAACTAAAAAATCTCATGAGCGACGAAGTGATCGAGAAGAGCTTCAAACTAAATCAAGAAGTTCAAGAGGTCTCACTGCTCGAGAAGAAGCTAGAATTCCTTTATCTTGAAGGTAAGGATTATCTTTTTTTAGATACTGGAACATTAGACCAGGTCATCGTTCCTTCAGAGGTTATTGGGGAAAAGGTAAACTATCTTAAGGAAGGCATTGAGGTTAAATCGATGTTTTATGGAGACTCTATATTTTCTGTAGAACTCCCTCAGTTCTTAGAACTAATGGTAGTAAAAACTGAGCTTTTAGAGGCTGCCTCTCATGTCAGTAATGCAGATAAGATGGCTATACTTGAGACTGGAGCGAAAATTGAAGTGCCTATGTTTATAGAGTCAGGGGATGTGGTAAAAGTCGACACCCTTTCGAATGAATATATTCAGCGCGTCTAAATAAAATTTAGGAGATTATCTGTGGAATTAAAACAAGTAAAAGAGCTGATGGCTGCCATGGAAAAAGCGGGCATCAAAAAATTAACTATCAAAGAAAAAACAGGATATGAAATACATCTAGAGCGCGAAAGTGAGCATGAAGCAATCCATGCTAGCTCTTCTCAATCTCATTCTTCTTTGTTTTCCCACCCTACCTTTAGACATCACGAACATCATGCTCATTTCCCTGTTCATCATCATCCAGTGCATCCGGTTGCTTCTGAGGTAAAAAAAGAGGTAGAGGGTCAAAAAGAAACTTCAGAGGGAAAATTTATCACTTCCCCGATGGTGGGAACCTTTTATTTAACTCCCTCACCAGAAGATCCCCCTTTCATTAAGGTTGGTGATAAGGTAGAGGCGAATACGGTAGTGTGTATTGTCGAAGCGATGAAAGTTATGAATGAAGTTAAAGCGGGAATCAGCGGCACTATTGCAGAAGTCTACTTAGATAATGCCCATCCTGTTGAATTTGGAACTAAATTATTCCGTATTATTTAAAGAAGGCATTTCATGCAAAAAGTACTTATAGCGAATCGCGGTGAAATCGCGGTAAGAATTATTAGAGCATGTCATGACATGGGGCTTCAAACAGTAGCAATATATTCTCAAGCGGACTCTGAGGCTCTTCATGTTCTTCATGCTGATGAAGCAATTTGCGTTGGAGAAGCTCCTTCGCAAAAGTCGTATTTAAAAATTTCCAATATTCTTTCGGCGTGTGAAATCACGGGTGCTGACGCGGTGCATCCCGGGTATGGCTTCCTCAGCGAGAATGCTAATTTTGCCTCTATATGCGAAAGTTGTGGTGTTAACTTCATAGGTCCTTCGCCAACTTCCATTTCACTACTTGGAGATAAAGCGAAAGCGAAAGCCACTGCAAAAAGTGTAAAATGTCCGGTCATACCAGGATCTGAGGGTATTATTGAAGATATTCAAGAGGGTCTTAAAGAAGCCAAGCGCATAGGATTTCCGGTTTTTATCAAAGCTTCGGCTGGTGGTGGAGGAAAAGGAATACGAATAGCTTATAATGCCGATGAATTTGTACGTCAATTTTCTGCGGCAAGAGCAGAGGCTGAAGTCAGTTTTAATAATCCCGATGTGTACCTAGAGAAAATGATCGTAAATCCACGGCATATTGAGGTGCAAGTCATCGGTGATAAGCATGGTAATTATGCTTATTTAGGTGAGAGAGATTGTACGATACAACGAAGAAGGCAGAAGCTAATTGAAGAAGCGCCCAGTCCCATTCTATCCCCTTCACTGCGTAAAAAAGTCGGCGAAGCTGCTGTAGCAATCGTTCGAGCAGCGGGGTATTATTCGGTAGGCACAGTTGAATTTTTGCTCGATCAGGAGATGAACTTCTATTTTATGGAAGTAAATACTCGTATTCAGGTAGAGCATACCATTACGGAAGAACTTACTGGTGTTGATTTGGCAAGAGAGCAGATTCGAATAGCTATGGGAGAAAAACTTAGTTTTAAGCAAAAAGATGTAGAATACAAAGGGCACATTATTCAGTTTAGAATAAATGCTGAAAATCCATCTGCGCAGTTTGCTCCTTCTCCTGGTAAGCTCGAGTACTATATACCCCCAGGTGGACCTCATGTTAGAGTCGACAGCGCCTGTTACTCTGGTTATAAAATTCCTCCTAACTATGATTCAATGATTGCAAAGTTAATTGTTAAAGGAAAAGACAGGACTGAAGCTATTGCTGTAGCTAAAAGGGCACTAAAAGAGTTTCATATTGGCGGAGTGTTTTCCACGATTCCTTTTCATCAGTATATGCTCCAGGATAAAAGATTTTTAGCAAACGACTATGTGATTACGTATATTGATCATCTTTTATCTGAAGGCTGTTTATTTCAATTAAAGTCTCATGAAAAACACACCGACTAATTCCTATCAATTAATGATTACCGAAGAGGATATTCTAAAAAAAATATCCTCTTTGGCTGAAGATTTGAATGAAAAATACCATGATAAGCAACTGGTTATTGTTATGATTCTCAAAGGATCTATCTGTTTCGTTGCTGATTTAATACGCCGTCTTAAAATTCCTTTTGTACTTGAAGCGATTCGTTGTGAAAGCTATGGTCTCAAGGGGGTAGAAAGGGGAGCTCTTACTATATCAGGCCTTGATCTCATTGATTTCAAAGATAAATATGTTCTTGTGGTTGATGATATTTTCGACTCAGGATATACCCTTCATTCGGTTTTAGAACAGATACAGCTTCAAAAACCTAAATCATTAATATCAGCTGTTTTACTTGCCAAAAATGTAGACCGTCATGTCTTAGCTAAACCTGATTACGTCTTGTTTAATATAAAAAATGAGTTTGTGATAGGCTATGGGCTAGATTTCAAAGAACTATACCGCGGTTTGCCGGGTATTTATCAATTTACAACTTCTTGAGAATATATTTATGAAAGGGATTGTTTTAGCTGGGGGTAGGGGAAGTAGACTTTATCCTGTTACACTGTCTGTTTGTAAGCAACTTCTGCCTGTATACGATAAACCGATGATATACTATCCAATATCCATTCTTATGCAAGCCGGCATAAGGGATATTATGATTATATCTACACCAGATGATTTATCAAGATTTAAGCAAATGCTAGGAGATGGCTCAAGTCTTGGCGTTAGGTTTTTCTATCAAGTCCAAGAAAATCCTGAAGGGATTGCTCAAGCTTTTATTCTTGCAGAAGAATTTATTGATAATGATTTTGTAGCCTTAGTTCTAGGAGATAATATTTTTTACGGTCATAACATAGAGCTTTTACTTTCCTCAGCAGTTGCCATGAAGCAAGGTGGAGTTGTGTTTGCTTATCAGGTAAAAGATCCTTCCCGCTATGGGGTTGTAGAATTTGATATAGACGGAAAGGCTCTTAGTATTATTGAAAAACCAATGCAACC
>JBEIFG010000125.1:0-5008 GCA_040382555.1 Chlamydiales bacterium
AAGTTAGCGGGTGATGAGGCTCGAACTCACGACCCTCACGTTGGCAACGTGATGCTCTACCACTGAGCTACACCCGCAAAAAGATTTTGTGCGTTTAGCGGGTGATGAGGCTCGAACTCACGACCCTCACGTTGGCAACGTGATGCTCTACCACTGAGCTACACCCGCATGCAACAAAAAGGAAGAGGATATTAATAAATGGGGATTTTTTTCACTAAGTTTTTTTATTTTTTATCCAGATGAGAGGTAAAAAAAAGAAATGATATGTTCATTTTTTCTTGCGATTGGATGCAAAAAAATGTACAAAGCATTTATTTAGCTTATACTTAAGGGACGTTTTTAGTCCTTTTTTGCTGCATTCTAATAGTAAAAACTCATCGGTATGATTATGTTAAATTTTCGAAAGCTCAAGCAAGATTTTTCCTCCAACATCGTTAAGGAAGGTAAGGAGCTTTTTGATAAGCAAAAGGTTGTTTCGGCTAAGCTACTTCATTTCGATGGAAAAACTTTACGGGTAAGTGCAAGAGTTTTAGGACAATACGATAACTGTTATGAGAGCGAAATAGAAATTGACAGAGGGGATTGCGAAACCATTGATTCAGATTGCGATTGTCCATATAACTATGATTGTCAACATCTTGCGGCTCTACTTTTTTATCTAGAAGAGAATATTGATAAAATTTTAGTGGAATATTCGAAGGCCACAGATATCGATGAGGTAGCAGAGCAAAGTGAAATAGATGAGTCGGAAAAAAATGAATTATTACAGAAGTTGAAAGCCGCCGAGTGCAAGGAAGTGCAAAGGCAAGAAGAGCTATATCAAAAGCAGCTACTCCAAGAGTACGTGGCTTCTGCTCAGCTTCTGGCGGGCTCTCCATTTTTTAGAGCTCTAGAAAAACTGGAAGTAGATAAGGCAGAGATCCACATAATTTTTAATTTGCCATCCTTGAAAGACTGGGAGTCTAAATCCTCAGTTGAAGTGCAGATGGCTCTGAGGTTGCCCTCAAGATCTAAACCACTACATGTCCCCAATTTAAAGGTTTTTCTTGATGCAGTTAAGTATAAAGAGCCAATCTTTATGAGTAGTAAGATGTATTCCTTTTCTTTGGAATCCTTTGATTCATCGCAGAAGGAAATGATGCAGTTTGTTATGAATCATGTGAGGTTTGCAGAAAGTGGCTCTTCTGAAAAGATGCAACGGCTTGGCTATATTGACACCGAAACTTTTGGTATGATTGCCGCTAGAATGCATGAAATCACTGTTTCCCAGTTAAGTCATAAAAATTATTCCCATGTGGAAGATGATTTTCCTCTTCTACCAGGATTATTTGAGTCAAGTCTTGAGACCCCATTGAAATTTTCAATCCTACCAGCTGCTCTCCGTTTTGATCTGGAATTCATCCCTCCTCCTACTTCAAAAATTCTGATCAATCCCTTGGTTGTGGTTGAAAAGCAGGGGATAGTGCTCGAAGAGGTGAGGTTTTTTGAGTGTGCGAAGCCAGGTATGTTTTATAAAGGAGCATACTACAGGTTTGCCGATGTTATCTCTCGCCTTCATTTGAAAAATTTGAAATCTGTGCGCGATATGACCATTCCAGAGCCTTTATTTGGAACTTTGGTTGAAAATGCTCTTCCTGAATTATTAAGATATGCTGAAATATCAAATCAGGAAGTTATCGAAGATTTTGTTACGTTGCCCTTTGCGGGTTCTGTGGAGGCAATTTGCGATTTGACTTTTTTGAATGGTGAGCTGGATGCAGTGGTTCACTTTATCTATGAGGGAAAAAAGATCCCCGCAGTTGCTTCTCAGTTAAATTATGATCATATAGCTACTTTTGTAAATAATCAGGGCATACTTGCTAGAAATTTAGTAGAAGAAAAAAAGATTTTAGAAAATTTATTTCAAGATTTCATTTTTAATGCCGACACGGGGATATTTATTTCGAAGTCGGAAAAGAAAATTGTCGAATTTATGACAGACGTAATACCTGCGAATCAACATCGAGTTCAGTTCAACTGTCCCCAAAACCTTTTAGATCAATTTATATACGATCAAAGCACGTTTACTTTGAAATTAGAGCATATGGACAGAGTTGACTCCTATGAAATAGACTTAGTAGTAGATGGAGCTCTAAAAGGAGTTCGTCTCGATACTCTTTGGGAGTGTATGGCTACTAAAAAAACCTTTATAGAGCTAGATTCTCCTAAAGTTAAGGCAAAAAAAGCTGGTGAGTCTCATAAAATGTCCAAAATTCTTGTGCTAGATCTAGATCGAATCAGTGGTGTTATCAAGATGTTCGACGAGTTAGGTATAGAATTGCTTGAAAATCACAAGCTTGTGCGCCCTCTTTGGAGCTTGGCCAATATTGATGCCAGCCATTTTGAAGGACTTCCGGTATCGTTTCATATTTCAGATAAACTCACCGATATACGCAAACAGATGCTGGGAGAAAAACATCTTGTGTTCTCCGAGGTGCCCAAAGCGGTTAAGGCTTCACTACGCTCCTATCAAACAGAGGGGGTTCACTGGATGGAGCGCCTACGGTCTATGTATCTCAATGGCATTTTAGCCGACGACATGGGATTGGGTAAAACGCTACAAGCAATAGTGGCTATTTCTCAATACGTCAAGAAGAAATCATCCCCCTCCCTGATCGTTTGCCCTACTTCACTTCTATATAACTGGAAAGAAGAATTCCATAAATTTAACCCCACCCTTAAAGCTGCCGTGATTGATGGTGTACCCAACCAGCGAAAAAAAATGATAGAAAATATCCAAGGTTATGATGTGGTCATTACCTCTTATACTCTTTTACAGAAGGATATTGATGTTTATAAAAATTGCTATTTTTCGTACGTGATTTTAGACGAAGCTCAGCATATTAAAAATCGAGGTACCAGAAACGCTAAATCTGTAAAGATGGTCCAAGCTGAGCATAAGTTAATTTTATCTGGTACACCCATAGAAAATTCCTTGGATGAGTTATGGAGTTTATTTGATTTCCTAATGCCAGGATTTCTTTCATCCTACGATCGATTCATGGAAAGATACATCCGTGTATCAGGACAAGAATTACAGAGAAATATGGAGTACCTGCGTAAAAAAGTATCTCCATTTATTCTAAGAAGAATGAAAAGCGATGTTCTTGATGACCTACCGCCTGTATCTGAGCTTGTTTACCATTGTCAACTCTCCCCCGTGCAGCTAGAGCTTTATAAGTCATACGCTCAGTCAGCAAGAGATGAACTGGTAAAATTAGTAGAAAGAGACGGATTCGATAGAGTGCAGATTCATGTGCTTGCCACTTTAACCCGGCTTAAGCAAATCTGCTGCCATCCAGCCATTTTTGCTAAGGAAAAGGCGGAGCCGGGAGATTCAGCAAAATATGATATGCTACTTGACTTGCTACAGACTTTAGTAGAAAGCAAGCACAAAACTGTAATTTTTTCTCAGTACACAAGAATGTTGCAAATTATGAAAGATGATTTTGAACAAAGAGGCATTAAGTTTTCCTATCTTGATGGATCAAGCAAAAATCGCTTAGAGGTGGTGAATGAATTCAATCAGGATCCCTCTATCTCGGTATTTTTAGTTTCATTAAAAGCTGGGGGCACAGGATTAAACCTGGTCGGAGCCGATACAGTCATTCACTATGACATGTGGTGGAATCCAGCAGTTGAGAGTCAAGCGACAGACAGGGTACACAGAATGGGACAAAAGAGTAATGTGTCTGCCTATAAATTGATTACCCTTGGTACAATTGAAGAAAAGATCTCTGAAATGCAGAAGAGAAAAAAAGGATTAGTCAAGAAAGTGGTAAGCTGCGATGATGAGGCTATAGCTAAGCTCACGTGGGAAGACGTTCTTGAGCTGCTAAAGACGTAAGGGATTTTATGACAAACAGTTATCCATCACTGCTAAAAGATATTTTAAAGAGAGTTACTCGTTCTTTTTTAGGAACGGCTGGCCAAATGTCCGGTTTGTTTTCTAATGACATAGGAATTGACCTAGGGACTGCCAATACCTTAGTGTATGTTCGTGGCAAGGGGATTGTCCTTGCTGAGCCTTCAGTGGTAGCAGTAGATTCAATCACTAATGAGGTGCTAGCTGTTGGTCATAAAGCAAAAGCAATGCTTGGTAAAACTCCAAGAAAAATCCATGCCGTTCGTCCAATGAAGGATGGAGTCATTGCTGACTTTGAAATCGCTGAAGGGATGTTAAAGGCGTTAATTAAAAGAGTCACGCCCGCTAGAAGCTTAATACGTCCTAAGATTTTAATCGCCGTACCTTCTGGAATAACTGGCGTTGAAAAAAGGGCGGTAGAAGATTCTGCCTTGCGTGCTGGCGCGCAGGAGGTTATCCTAATTGAGGAACCTATGGCAGCAGCTATAGGAGTGGATCTACCTGTACATGAGCCCTCTGCTAACATGATTATCGATATTGGGGGAGGTACCACAGAGATAGCTATTATTTCTTTAGGGGGTATCGTAGAAGCCCGCTCTTTGCGTATTGCAGGAGACGAATTTGATGAGTGTATTATTAACTATATGAGACGTACTTATAATTTAATGATAGGACCAAGAACGGCCGAAGAAATCAAAATGAGTATCGGTTCTGCCTATCCTTTAGGGGATAATGAACTTGAAATGGAAGTAAGAGGACGCGATCAAGTTGCCGGACTTCCCGTGACAAAGAGGATTAACTCTGTGGAAATTAGGGAATGTTTGGCAGAACCTATCCAGCAGATTATTGAAAATGTGAAGCTAACTCTAGAAAAATGTCCACCTGAACTTGCGGCCGATCTAGTAGAAAGAGGTCTTGTCCTTGCAGGCGGTGGAGCTATGATTAAAGGGTTAGATAAAGCACTGATTAAGGAAACAGGTCTTCCTGTGATTGTTGCCCCCAATCCTCTGTTGGCTGTTTGTCTTGGTACGGGAAAAGCTTTAGAATATCTCGATAAATTCAAAAAACGCAAAGCCCTTGTATAAATCATAGGAAAGACATTGG
>JBEIFG010000126.1:0-4980 GCA_040382555.1 Chlamydiales bacterium
AAAAATAATCCAAAAAAAATTTCGAAAAAGAAAGAGTCTAAGCTTACTCTCAAACATCATTCGATGAATAACCTTGAGGAAGCTGGTTATAAAGAAAGATTTAAAAACTAAATAACTCATTAAGAGGGATAGTAAAATGAAAAAAACAAAAACAAGAAATTCAAGAAAAAGCGTAAAATCAACAAATCAAAAAGTCAGCGCATTTAAAAGCTTTTGGAAAAAATACTTTTCGTTTTAAGAGCTGTTGATTAGAAGTATTTTGAGCTAATTTGCTGCTTAAAGATAGATGCAATATACATCAAAGCGGATGTTAAAGCGATGGTAGCTCCAGGTGGCCAATTACATTCATAGGCTATAAAGGTTCCTAGGATTGTAAAGAGCATGGAAAAAATGATGGCAAGGCCTATCATGCTGGAGAGTCTTCTTGTAAGATTACTTGCTACTGCTGCGGGTATTGCTAAAATGGCAATTACTAAAATGGAACCCACTACTTGAATTAAAAGCACAATAGCAAGCGCGATCATACACAGAAGCAGGGAGTAGGTTTTATTTACCGATATCCCTTGAAGTTTTGCCTGGTCTTCGTCAAAGCAAACAGCTTGAAAGCGCTTAAAATAGATCACGGTGACGGCTACTACTAGTATGTCTAAAGCAAATAGAGTAATGATGTCGGTTTGATTGACCCAAAGTATATTGCCGAAAAGGAAATTCATTAATTCTACATTGTATCCGGGGGTAAGGGAAACAAAAATTACTCCGAGAGCCATTCCAGTGGACCAGAGAGTGGCTATGATGGTATCCTCTCTTTGTTTGTATTTGAATCTCACCCAGCTCATTAGCAACGCTGAAGCTATGGCTGCTAGAACAGCTCCTTGCAGGGGTGTTATAAAAGGCAAGTCAAATGTTCTTCGTATCCATAAAAATAGCCCCATACCTCCTAATACAGAGTGAGCAATGCTTCCGCTGATGAAAACTATTCTTTTCACTACAATAAAAGATCCTGTGATGCCGCTAGAGACTGAAGCAGCTAAGCCCGCAAGCAGCGCAAAGGCTATAAAAGGATTCATTGAGATTGCATTTATGAAATCAATTTGATTTAGAATTTCCATCTTACTCAAAGCCTTCCTTTCCTAAAGACACGATGGGGGTATGATATAGACCTAAGCCAAAATGTTGGCAGACCTCATCTGGATTGAGTATGTGGACTTGTCTGTGAACACAAAGAAGCTTACCCACCTGCTTGACTATTGTTTGTAGATCGTGAGTTACCATTAAAATAGTCATAGTCCCTTTAAGCTGGGTTAGCAGAGTTAAAATATCTTTTTCTGCTTCTGGATCGACGCTAGCGGTTGGCTCATCTAATAAAAGAATTTCGGGCTGATTGACTATAGCTCTTGCAATTAGGGCTCTTTGGGCTTGACCGCCGGATAATGTGCCAAAATGAGCATCTTTTTTATCAAGCAAGCCTACTTTTTCGAGAGCCTGCTTAGCTTTACATTCAGCATTACTTGTTAGCCGACCAAAAATGTTCAAAGAGGATAAGCATCCCATTAGCACAACTTCTATGACTGTGATCGGAAAATGTTTATCTAGTTTAGTTACTTGAGGAACATATCCGATTTTGGGCTGATTAGAGCCAAGAGGTTTGCCGTTAAAAAGAATTTTACCCTTTTGGGAGTTTTCAAGACCCATTAAAAGTCGCAGAAGGGTGGTTTTGCCACCACCATTGGGACCAAAAATACCTAAAAACTCCCCACGATCAATAGAAAAATTTACATTTTCAAGCACAAGATTTCTTTCATATTGGTGGCTTAGATGTTTTACCTCTATGGCAGGATGTATAATCATTGAGCTAGGCTTAATTGGTAAGTAATATCGTTTAAGGTTTTGGGGTAATCTTTGCTATAAGGGTCAACACTATACCAAGGAAGTTGTAATTTTTCGGCAATGGCAAGAGCCCCTTTATTGTTGTACTGCTCTTGGATAAGAACCAGTCTAGCGCATGAATGCGTACTAGTTTCAACAACTTTTTCTATATCTTTAGGTCTTGGGTCTTTACCTTCCACTTCAATAGAGATTTGTTTGAGACCAAACTCCTCACAAAAATATCCAAAAGCTGGGTGAGATACAATAAGAGATTGATTTTTAAAGGGAGCGAGTTTTTTACTTATTGCAATGTGTAGCTGATCAAGTTCATCGACTAGTCTAGCAAAATTTTTTAAAAAATTTTCTTCTTGGTCGGGAAAAGCTTGTAAAAGAGCGTCTTTTATAGCAGCTGCTTGTAATTTTGCAAGCGAAGGGCTCATCCAAATATGTAAATCCATGGCTTCTTCGTGATGATGGCATTTACATTTGTGTTCTGCCTCTTGACGAAGAAGAGGAACGGTTTCACTGAGATTCACTACTATTAAATTTTTGTGATGGTAAGAAAGGGTGGATGCAATTTTTTTTTCGAAAGATTCACCAAGGCGTATCCATACTTTCGAATCATATACGTCTTGAATTTGTCTTGGGTTAGGTTCAAAAAGGTGAGGGTTGCTTCCCTCTGGAGCTAAAGAGGATACACTCACAAAATCTCCAGCAATTTTTTCAACAAAGTAAATATAAGGTGGTATGCTTACAAGTACCTTAGGCTTCAAAGAGTCCTTTGATTGTGACGAGCAGCCATAAAATAAAGAGAAAATTAGTGGTAATATTAAAAGTAAATATTTTTTCATGCTACTCATTAAATTGCATATGATTTGTCAAATACTATTTCATGTTAACTTGAAAAAATTCAAGTGAAATGAGGGTAAATATCCCCTTAAAATTTTTCATGCTTAAATTCAATTGCTTAATTTTAGGGTAAAGAATAGAATACTTTGTTCTGGTAAATTTGGAGGAGTGTCCGAGTGGCCGATGGAGCACGCCTGGAAAGCGTGTAAACATGATAAGTGTTTCGTGGGTTCGAATCCCACCTCCTCCGCATTCTAATTCAAAAGCCTTAAGACGAGAGTCTTAAGGCTTTTTTCGTTTTTAAAATTTTTATTGTTTTGAGCTCGTGCACTAATATAATGAAAATCATAGCAGTTATGAAACAAATACGAATTCAGGATCTAATTACTTTCTTGAATAACTTAAGTTTTTCTTTTATTATGCGGAAAAAAGAGAGAGTGTTTTCTTTGGGCAATTTGCAAAATCTAGTTAAAGAATTTTTTCAAAAAAAAGATCAGGTTATTTCTGTTCAGATATTTGGCTCTTTTGCAAAGGGTTCTAATACAGTTGATAGTGATGTTGATCTTGCTATTTTATGTGATGTAAAGAAAATGCCAAGTAAGATGGATCTTTTGTCTTGGAGACAAGAGTTGAGCGAGCTTTTACGCAAAGAGGTTGATTTAATATGTCTAAATGAAGCTTCTCCAATACTAGGTATGCAGGTAGCTCAAGATAGAATAAATATACTCTTGAAAGATGAAAAGGCTTACAGCGCATATGTTATGAATTTATATTCAGACTATGCTGAGCTTAAAATGCTTAGAGCGCCCATGGAACAAGGAATACTCAAAAGAAAATACTATGATCAATAAAGATGTCCTCTACCAGAAAACGAATTCTATCCAGAATTGTTTAAAGAGAATTCATGATACTATTGCTAGTGATCTGTCCAGACTTCAAAATTTAGATGTCCAGGATATTGTCGTTTTGAATCTTCAAAGAGCGATACAAGTTGTAATTGATATGGGAGCATATATTATTGCAACCAAGCGCTGGGGTATACCGCAGTCATTAAAAGACGTTTTCATCATCCTCGAGCAAAATAAAGCAATAAGTCATGCGCTAAGTCATAATCTTCAAAAAATGGTCGGCTTTAGAAATATCGCTGTGCATGATTATCAATCAGTTGATAACGAAATCTTAAAAGCTGTGATATCTAAGCATTTAAAAGATTTTGAGAGCTTTTATTCAGAAATCTTTAAATTTTTGGATGGGTAGCAAAAGATGAGAGCTGGATAGATTGATATTTCGGGATTAAAACTACAATATCTAATTGAATGAGAGGGTGAGCCTATACTGGTTGCTGCCAGCACTATCTATTATCCAAGGACGTTTTCAAAAAATTTAAAAAAGAATTTCAAGCTTGATCATTTTTATATTTTAGGACACTCAGGTCACGGCTACATGGCACTTGAATACGCCAAAAAACACCCAAAGCATATAAAGGGTGTTATCATGATAGCAACAGGCCCAAGCCATGCGCCTTGCTACCATGAAGAGGCAAAGTGTTATCTAGACAGCACTGTTTGCCATGCTCGATAAGAGGCACTTGCTAAATCCACTGAGGATCTAGAAGAAGCAATTAGAAAAGATCCTGATAATCGATTTATTACCTTTTGTCTCAATCTGAAAATTTTTTAGTGTTTGATTTTTTCAAAAAAAACAAGATCAAGCAAGTCATTCACTTTTTCTTTTCGATTAGTCAGTTTATAGCCAAGTTTTTGATAAAGATGGATATTGCCTGTTTCTTGTGAAAGCGTGGCAAGCTCAAATTTTTTGATATGTGGAAAAAGATTTTCTATTAAAATCATCACTTTTTGGGCAATTTTTTGATTTTGAAAATCAGGATCAACAAAAATAGGACCGATCCATATGGAGCTTGGTGAAGAATGTTTAATGACGATTGCTCCCACTAAATGATCATCTTTTTTAATTTTATAAAATCCTCTTGAGCTTGAATTAATGCGCTCTAATGTTTTATCAGTGGGCTCACAAGCTGGATTTGTCTGATGATCTTGATATTTTTCAAGTAGAGGTAAAAAAGCCTTAATTTGAAGCTTGTGAAGAAGCTCTGCATCATTCGGTGTTGCTTTTTCAATCGAGATAGTCATAGATAATGGTTTTTTATATAGTATCAATAATAAAGGTGGCTTAGAAAAAGACAAGTAAGTTCTGAAGTTCGGCTTGCACCTTTCTAGGAGTCGTGAATAGAACACATTCTTGGAT
>JBEIFG010000127.1:0-4937 GCA_040382555.1 Chlamydiales bacterium
ATCTCCTATAATGTCTCTTAGATAATCAAATAATTCATCATCAAGATCTGCACATTCTACGACCTCCGCTTGTACACGGACGCTAGGATTCCAATCTAATTCATCGTACTCCTCGATAGTTATACCAGCGGGTGAAAGGTCTCCTTTATCGTAATAGAATTGAAAAATATCATCAAAAGCCGAATCGTTTGATCTTCTTCCTGCAAAGTATTTCCTAACAGTTCTATCTAATCTGGGATCAATCGCACCAAATTTTGTTAGCATACTTCTGCCTTTTCTTACATTTTCTTTCTCCTGATCGTCCATTTTTTTATTTTTATTTGGTTACATAGCTAATGTATGGATTTTTCTACAGATAAAAAAATGATTTCTAATTAAATTTTTACATCATCAACAACTTCAATATTCCCTTCCAATAACTCCAATTCATCCTCGATCATTCCATCTTCAACTAAAATCCCATACCATTCAACAAGACCATCAAGATCAAACTCGTGTCCATCACAATCTTCAAAAACTAGATTCCCACTCAGATCTCTATACGGTTCTCCCATTGTTGGAGATCCGTGTTCTCCTATTAAATAATTTTGAATTTCATCATAGACTAATTCCCAGCTAACTTTTATTGTCTCCTCAGTTTTCACATTTTGATCGGATTCAAATGGATTCATATATTCACTAATGTCAGGCCAGTATTCATGCACTCCATTATTTAATTGTACCTCTTCATTCTCCTCATCTATTTCCACTATTTCGTATACCTTCCCCTTTCTTATTCTTTCATCCGAGAAGAAGTCCAATTGTGTTTCGGTACAGATAAATTTATCTCCAACTTTTATATCTTCAATTTCTAGCCTTTTCATATTATTTTATTTGGTTACACAGCAAATGTAGAAAATTCTATCTAAAGAAAAAAATGATTCAAGGTCTTTTGTATCCGCAGTTACAGCTTTCGTCTAGCTTGGGATATCTTATATGATTCATTTCGTGCTGTGCAACAACAATATCATTTACGGCTTGAAACTTCTCTTTCCATTTGGATATGTCCCATTTGGATATGTCCGATCCTGGATTCTTGATCTCCTTGAGTAGTCTTCTTTTCTTATCTAGAAGAAGATCGTATTCAGCTCTTTGAGCTTCTGTTAGTTTACTTAGCTTCATAAAATGATTTCTAATAAATAATATAAAGGCGACTGCCTCTGCTTTCTATCCTGTGGTATCTCACTAAGTCAACGTTGGTTTCTCTGAACATCCAGTTTGGTGCTACCCTGGGGTTGAACCGGAGTCTCTGCACTTCTTCAATTTGATCTCCACCGTGGGGTTCCTCAACGATTACATCATCACAAAGGATCCATGCACACACAGTTTTATTTGCGCCTGCTAAGATTTTATTAGCTGCCTTAGGATTATTCTTGAGATGACACTTTTTAAGCGTGAGACGCACTTTATTTGGATCTAGGTATTCAACCTCACCATCAGGATGTGTTACCTTCCACTTCATGTAGTTAACACCCTTGCTTAAATTAAATCTTACCTTGTATCTAGCCATGTGGTAAATGTAGCGAATTCTATGGTAAATAAAAAATGATTACTGATCAGACTTCCTGGGGTTCCCCAGATGGTTACCACAGCCAACATCCAGAAACCTTGGCCCACAAAAAAAGGAGCCTAAGCTCCTTCCCAGGGTTCTCCGAAACCCCTAGCTAACTAGGTGTTCCGAAGTTGTGAAGAAAGTTCGTCGACCTGTGCGGCGAACCCGGAAGATAATCTTATTATCTTCATTTTTGATTTTTTCAAACTGAAGTACCGTTCCAGGGCTCGCACAGTAGGAGTTGGTGATTTCGAGTTTAAGGTTTTTATAAAGTCGGATTTTATGAGTGAAACTCATTTCGAACTTGTCGAGTTCCATCCAGTTTAGTTCGCGCATTTTCTTGCGCTCACGGTACGCTTTGTTAGCTGCTGCTTTTTTTGCTTTTTGTTCTGCTGACATCTCCTTTTTCATGTGATATAGTTTTAATTGGTTACATAGCAAATATATGGATTTTTCTACTTATAAAAAAATGATTCTTGGAAAAATGTGGAATTTTCTAAAAATAATTTCCTAGGGAGCCTAGGTTTCCTGGGGTGCCTCCTGAGAATTCCCCAGCCAACATCCAGAAACCTTCGAGCACGGAAAAGGCCGGATGCGAATCCGACCTTTTCTTGTTAATCAATCAAACCACTAACAATCAGAACGATAATCAGCAGCATCTTCGTTATTCACTTCCCAATAGAATATCTCCCAATACCCATAGAGTGAATAACCTATATCTCTGTAGAGTTTCCTCCATTCTTCAGAATTCTTTGTGATACCAAGGGAGAAGAAGAGTCTTACAATGTTATTTAAACCTCCCATGTCATCAACAAGCTTAACTACATCAGGATCTTCTTTCCATCTTGCACCATGTCCTTCATCAACAATCTCATGATTGTGGTGTGATTCCTTCTTCATGATCTCTGCAAAGACCTCGTGGGATTCAAATACCTTTCTATCGATTGTTTCCATATAGCTAATATAAGTAATCTTATTTAATTTAAAAAATGATTCTTGGTTTTTTCTAAAAACCTCCTACGCGTGCGCGGCCTCCGGGTGGGGACCCTATATTAATAAACTTAGTCACACAAAAAAAGGAGACCGAAGCCTCCTTTCTATATTTTTATATCGTGATTATTTAGCTCCCTTTTTAGCTGCTGCTGCTGCTTTAGCGCCAGCAACCATAGCTTTTTCTATTCCTCCTTTAGCCATCATACTTACAGCCTTAGGTGGTGGTGTACCAGATCTTTTTGCGAATGGACCTACTTTATTAATATAAGCACTCATTAAGTTTCTTATTCTTGAAGCGATATCCATTGGAGTTCCTTTACCTTCTGGCATTTTAGAAGCTGCTGCACTAATAACTGCAGTAAAATCCTTAGGTGTTTTAGGATCCATAAGATTAGGTTTTTGTAATACACCTTTAACTGCATCAATAAATCCTTCATCTAATTCATCATACTCATAAGAGTAATTAAGATGTGTCTCTTCATAAACGTTGTCGAAATCTCCTTGAGAATCAGAAAGGAAATCTTCAAATTTTTTAATGTTCATAGCTATAATTTTATTGTATATATCCAAATTATATAAATTCCCCGGGGATCCTCAGGAAATTTATCATTCAGTGAATAATAAACCTAGGTTCACAAAAAAAGGAGACCGAAGCCTCCTTTCTTTTTTTGTTAATCAATCAAACCTATGAAACGAAAGGTTTTAGTAGGCGAGATCTGTTCGAAGCTTTAAGCTTGCGAATTGCTTTGTGGTAGATTTGTTCTACTCGCTCTTCTGAGATGCCGAGGTCTTTTGCAATTTCGCTTTTTGGTTTTTGGGATTCACCGTTGACACCGAACCAGTTAGAGATGACGAAGCTTTCTCTCTCGTCTAATGTTTTAAGTACTGCGGATATCTGTTTGATAAAGCTTAGTTTTTCCAAGCTCTCATCTGAAACAGTTCCGTCTGATAGTGTGTCGCCTAAGGTGAAGTCCTCTTCGCCTATTGGTGTGCTTAGCGAAACAGCTGATTGTGTTTGGTACTTGTCTGCGGTGAACCCTAAAGAAGACGCTGCCAAGTCAACCGATGTGAACCCTTCCGTCTTTAGGATTTGGTCCATTTCACGGGATATTTTCTTTTGAGCGTTGATTTGGTTTAGCGGTAACTTTACCAAACGTCCTTTCTCTTTTAGCGATTCCATGATTGCCTGACGAATCCACCAAACTGCAAACGAAATAAATCGTACTGTTTTACCAGTATCATTATACTTCTCCTTAACCGTAGGATCGAAGAACTGAGACGCCTTGACCAAACCGACATTTCCTTCGTTGATTAAGTCCATTAATTCCAATCCTGCACCCTGATATTGCTTCGCAACAGATACGACAAATTTTAAGTTGCCCTCGACAAATCTTTGACGAGCTCTTTCGTCTCCCCCATTGATAATTCGACCGCATAATGTTTTTTCCTCTTCCGCAGTGATCGGAGAGATTTTGTTTATTTCGCTTAGGTAAGCGTCTACTACTTCGTTACGTCCTGTAACTGATTGCTGAAAAATGTGATGTTTCATAATTGTTTTTGTTTAATTGATTAACATTACAAATATAGAAATTTCTACTTAAAGAAAAAAATGATTTCTGAAAATAATTGAAATTATTTTACCAATTAATATCTTTTCTACAAATAATTCTTTTTGAATTTATTAAAATCATATAGGTTATTAAGTCCTTCGGATAGATCAAGGTCTAATAAAATCTGAGCTTGACTTATTTCAATTCCGTCTCCTACCTCACCAACTATCGCTTTATCTTTAGAAGAAAATTCGTCCAAGCAGAAAGATTCTATACAATCAACATCTTTTATAGCTTCTAAAAATTCTTTCCAAGAATTCGATTTTTTGAGAATTTCTTCTCCCTCTTCGGTACTTTCAAGATAACTACAATAAATAGTATCCTTAAAAGTATAACTGTTTACTGCAGGTTCCATTGGATTCCCATAAAAGTCTTTCTCCGTTGATTTAGTAAATTTTTTCCATAAAAATTCCAGGACTTCGTTATAGTTTGAATAGGTTTTTTTCTTTTTCCACTCATCATAATATCCATTGTAATAAGAGAGAACAAAAACTTTATTATACATTTTTATTATTTTAATTGATTAACATCACAAATATAGAAATTTCTACATGAATAAAAAAATGATTCTGAAAAATAATTGAAATTATTTTAATCTTCATAAATATCAATCCACTCGATCTTCTTATCAAGAGTATCAAACAAATCGTCTAAGTAAACATCGTTTATAGTTTCTTTTATCGTACCATGAGATGAGGTAAGGTAAATATCGAACAAGTCCAATCCATTAACGAACAGATACA
>JBEIFG010000128.1:0-4912 GCA_040382555.1 Chlamydiales bacterium
CGGGTCGATAAATATTTTACAATGCTTAAATCGTGGGCTATAAAAAGAAAGGTGAGCTGCGTTTCTGTTTGTAATTTTTTAAGCAGATTAATAATTTGAGCCTGCACGGACACATCCAACGCAGAAACAGGCTCATCGCACACTAGAAATTTAGGGTCTAGCGCTAGGGCGCGGGCGATACCGATGCGTTGCCGCTGTCCTCCACTCAGCTCGTGAGGGAAACGATTTTTATAGCTGGAATCTAAGCCCACTAAGTTAAGCAACTGGTCCACGCGAGGATATCTAGCCTCATCTTGATATAGATGATGAATATCCAATGGTTCGGCTACGATATCGGCAACGGTCATTCTAGGGTTCAAAGAAGCGTAGGGATCTTGAAAGACGATTTGCATGTCACGGCGCAGTCTTTTTAGCTCTTTATTGGGTAAGCTATGTACGGGTATATGATCAAAGAAAATTTCTCCGCTACTACACCGATCGAGTCTCATAATAAGCTTGCCAAGCGTTGACTTGCCGCAACCACTCTCTCCCACTAATCCTAATACTTCCCCCTTGCGTATGGAAAAAGATACTCCATCAATGGCTTGAACTACCCCTTCTTTATGAGGGAAATATTTTGTAACGTTACGAACATCGAGTAAATTAGAAGTTTGCATGAATTCCTTATTTTTTATGCAGCCAGCAAAAGCTATAGTGATTGGGGGAGAAATAGCTTTTTTCTGGAGCTTTTTCTCTGCATATTCTCATGGCATAGGGACATCTTGGAGCAAAGGCGCATCCTTCAATGATCTGATTCATATGTGGAGGATTTCCATCGATAGAATGTAGGGGGATATCTTTTGAGCCGTGAATTTTTGGAAGGGCCTGTAGCAGCTTTTGAGTGTAGGGATGCTTGGGATTATAAAATAAATCATCGACATTAGCGCTCTCAACTACTTTGCCAGCATACATAACAATCACACGATCACACATACCTGCAATCACACTTAAATCATGGGTAATCATAAGAATACTTGTCTGCTCTTGTTGCTGAATGGATTTGATCAAAGAAAGAATTTGTGCTTGTATGGTTACATCTAAGGCGGTAGTAGGCTCATCGGCGATTAGAATTCTGGGTTTGCAAGCCAAGGCAATAGCTATCATCACCCTTTGCCGCATCCCTCCGCTTAAGGTATGCGGATATTCATTCACTCTTGCTTCAGGATTGGGGATTCCGACTTTTTTAAGCATTTCTATCGCATACTGGATCATAGCCGATCGTGCAAATAAACTAAAAGATTGGGGATGGTGTTTTCGGTACCCTTCTATGATTTGGGTCCCTACTTTTAGGGTGGGATTTAACGAGGTCATTGGATCTTGAAATACCATGCCAATTTCTTTTCCTCTTATCGATTGTAGCTGATGCTCACTAAGAGACAGTAAGTCATGCTCCTTAAAAACAACTTGTCCGCTAAAGCTACTGGTAAAAGAAGGTAGGAGTTTAGTAATAGCTTTAGCAGTTACGCTTTTGCCGCAGCCAGATTCTCCTACGACACCTAGCGTTTCTCCCTCATGAAGAGTAAAACTGATGTCAGAGACAGCATGAATTTTTTTTCCATGAGAGGAAAAAGTAACTTTTAAATTTTCGACAGCAAGTACAGGCTTCATGGGCGCAGCCTCGGGTCAAAAGCATCTCTTAGTCCATCACCTACAAGATTAAAACATAGCATGGTGATGCTAATAAACCCCGCAGGAAAGAATAACCTCCAGGGATAGTACCGCATAGCGGATAAACCATCACTGGCCATTGTCCCCCAGCTGGCGATGGGAGCCTGTACTCCAAGGCCTAAGAAACTTAAAAAAGCCTCGGCAAAAATTGCTGAAGGGATGGTAAGGGTAACCGTAACTATAATGGGGCCCATGCAGTTGGGAATTAAGTGCTTCATGAGTATTCTTTGCTTGGATGCTCCCATTACCGTTGCTGCTTTAATAAAATCCATTTGTTTAAGTTGAAGAATTTGACTGCGTACCATACGTGCCATACCTATCCAGCCCGTAATGGTAAGAGCTAAAATGATAGTCATGATGCCAGGACCTATGATCACCATGAGTAGAATTACTACCAAAAGGTAGGGGATAGAATAGAGTATGTCGGTCACTCGCATGAGAAGCTCTTCTTTGGCTCCACCTAAAAGAGCGGCGATAGATCCATAAAATACACCAATGATTAAATCAATAAATGAGGCCATTATTCCCACAAATAAAGAAATTCTTGCGCCCCACCACACTCTGGTAAAAAGATCTCTTCCTAATTCATCAGTACCAAACCAGAATTTTGAGCATGGAGGAAGATTTTTAAGACTTAGTTGGGTTTGATAATACTTATAAGGGGAAAAAAAGGGGGCTATGATAGCCATCACGAATAGAAAAAGCAAAACAATCGCTCCCGATAGCGCTAATCGATTGGTGCAAAAACGGTTCCATCCCTCCCTCCAAAATGAAGCGCACTGGAAAGCCTTTGGGCTTATTTCTTCAGTGGGTTCATCTTTTGTTACTGGATCAAAAAGGGAGAATGCTTCATTCATAAAACTATTGAAATTCCTCTAATTGAATTCTTGGATCAAATAGGCAGTATAGTACGTCTACCGCAAAGACGCAAACCATAAGAATAGCGCTATAAAAGATGGTAGTTCCCATAATTACCGTGTAATCCCGATTGGAAATACTAAGTACAAACCATTGGCCAAGACCTGGAATGCCGTAGATTTTTTCTACCGCAAAACCACCAGTTAAAATCGAAGCGGTCAGAGGTCCTAAAAACGTAATAACGGGTAAGGTAGCGTTACGTATCACATGACGCAGTATAATTACCTTTGAGCTAAGACCCTTGGACCGGGCTGTTTGTACGTAATCTTGCTGAAAAACTTCTATCATATTAGAGCGGGTAAGCCGGGCAATAAAGGCCATAGGAAGAGCAGAGAGGGATAAAGCTGGCAAAATAGAGTGGCTAAAACTACCCCATCTTGCCACAGGCAGAAGATCTAACTTCATTGCAAACAGATACTGAAGAAAGGTAGCTAATATAAAACTTGGGATAGAGATACCTAGCACGGCTGCAATCATCATGACATTGTCTTCCCATCTATGATATTTGAAAGAAGCAAATGAGCCGAGCGTTACTCCTCCAAGAATCGATATAATTAAGGCTTCTAAGCCAAGAAGAAGAGAAACAGGAAAGCCTTGCGCTATAATATCATTCACACTGCGACCTTGATATTTAAATGAAGGTCCCAAATCCAGGCAAAATAGCCCTTTAAGATACTCGAAATACTGGTAGTGCAGTGGTTTATCTAGCCCATAATGTTTGTACATGGCTGCAAGGATTTCTTCAGGGATGGCTTTGTCCTGTGTAAATGGGTCGCCAGGAACAGCGTGCATCAAAAAAAAGGTAAGTGTAGCTACGACAAAAAGAGAAATGCTGAGATAAGATAGTTTTTTAACTAGGTATTGAATCATAAAGCCTAAAGGTAGTTCGGGTTAAAATCGGCCTCTGAAACGTTGCTGTGAAGTGCTATAAGGCTATAACCTTTTCCAATGCCACCAATTTTTTTAGTAAAATAACACAGTGTGATCGAATGAAAAAACTTTTTTATTTTGAATCTAAAGTTTTTTGAATATCAGACTGTCAAGCATAAGAGCACTTCTCGGTTCAAGTGCTAATGGATGAGAATATAATCATCCAATACCCAAACTTGCAAGAAAAAAGGAAAATAGTATCTCTTGGAGCTGGGGAGGTTCATCGCCTAGTAGCTGTATTTGAATGTACTATCTAAAAACATAGCTAACTCTGAGCCTTGTAAAAGATCTTTTCCAGTGGCTATCGATCTATGCAAGTCTTCCCACTTTTCATTGGAGGCTTGAAATTCAATAAGATCATTTAACGCTAAAAGCTGGTCCCCTGGGGAAGAAATCAAAGCAAGAGCTTTGAAAGTTTTATCTAAGCTCGAATCTCTATAGTGCTGGGCCAAGATTCTTAGCCAAAGATCCATATAGGGGGTTTCTGCAGTCTTGAATAACTGCAAGAGGGGATCTATATCCAAAAAGCCTTCTAGTTTACTGACAAAATAAAGCCCAAGCTTGGCTTTTAAAAAAGAGAGGGATCCGCCAAAAAAAATAGAGGATGCTCTTAAAGGAACAATGGGAATTTGATCGATAAAGTGAATACAGTCTATCCATTTTTCTTTAGGGATCCAACTATCTATGAGCTTCATGCCGACGGGCATACCATTTTTATAGGCATTTGCTTTCAGACACCAGTGTCCTGATTTTGTGAAATTTTTTAAAAAAAGAACTGAAATAAAGTTGGAAGATGTAAAAAAAAGATCCTCTTTATTACGGGTAAGTATATGCGGTCTCATACCTAATCGATAGGAAATCGGGGATAAAGGGTCATAGTCCGGTTGTGAAAATAGATTTTCATACTCCTCTTTAGCTGCTTGGATGGCTGCATCCAACTCTCTCGATTCCACTTTAAAACAGCGAAAACTATGTATTTGTAGGTTTACAAGGGAGTTATCTAGAAGGGGAGATTGGGTGAGGTCAAGCTGTTGGAATTGCGGAGAGGTTAGGTCTGGACTATGGATAAAACTATCCCAAATGCTATTTACCTTCTGGGATAAGGCAAAAAAAGACAAATCATGCACATTTGAAGAATCTATAAAAGCACTAGATAAGCTCAGTTGGCTAGAAATTGTTGTTGGCAAAGATATTCTGCCCGCTTGAAATTTGAAATCTTTATCGTAAGCCATTAACAAATTTTTTCGAATTTTTTTTGAAGTTAACATGAGATCTTTGTACGAACTACTTTCTAAATAGCTAAGGACGCCCTCGAAGCAATCCTGATTACTAAAGAGGTTTTCAAGACGAATTGAAA
>JBEIFG010000129.1:0-4843 GCA_040382555.1 Chlamydiales bacterium
CCGTATCCATCCCAGAAAAAAAGGATTTCAACAAATCAGCTAGCGGCTCAGGGTCTTTTTCACTTTCTCGGGTAAAGAGATCGATGACAAAGTAGGTACTTTCTAGTGAAATTGGCATAATTTCAAGAGTTGAAGCTGCTGCATTACATATTTTTTTTCTTCTAACCCAGCACGAAATACCTTCTAATTTTTTCATGAGATGCACAAGTTGCGGTGCATCCTGCAAAAAATTTTTGAATATGGAAGCATTCCATTGACATATGTCTAACCTATTTAGCGAATCACCGATTGAATATATAGCATGCAATATTAGTACTATATCCTCACCTTTTGATACGCAAAAGAGCCAAGGTATGGCAAGGTAGCAGACTTCATCTCTGTGGTTAAAAGGGATCGATTCAATCCCTAAAAGCAAATCAGCACAATCAAAAAAACTGTCCAAAGGACTGATTAATTTGGTCGCAAGTTCCGTAACCTGATCTCTATTCCAAGTATCTCCAACTCGCTGTGCCCAAATCACGATATCTTTTTTTTTGTCTAGGTTTCCTTCCTTGCACCAAAACAATCGAATGCTGTCACAGAGGTTTTGCTTATCCTTTTCACTGATATTCCCTTTGATACAAGCAGCTATTTCAAAATTCAAAAAAATATTGGTTATTTTTTTAAGGTCATCCACATGCACATCATTTTTTGTAAGACACTCCGATATAAATAGCTTGTCGCGGCAGGATATCCCATAATTAAAGGTAAGAGGTAAAAAGGTGAGAATTTTATCTTTAAGAGAATCTGGAATAGGATCACGAGCACACCAATGATGGCAATGCTGAAGCAAGGGGATAAAAAAAGAAGTTAAAAAGCCGCTTACCATAAAATTAGATATCGCACCTGTCCTTAGAAGAATTCTTTAAACGCTTTTTCGATAGCAGAGTAACGTAAATGGTCTAAGAGAGTATCAGAAAAGCCCATTTGCATCTCTGCAAGAAATAATTCAGCTATATTTTCTTCAATGTTAGCAAGATCACCAAAACACTTAAGAATCGGCTTTTTAAAAACAGGAGGCATTTTTATAAACACCTGACCTGCCACTCTTAAAGAATTTTTCTTAAAGACATCTCTAAGCATTAAAGAGCCACACTTCATTAATGCGGAAAGCCTTGTTTTTATGTCGGGATCCGCTACTTGATCGAAAAATGGGTGAGATTCGTTATAAACTCCACTACTAGAGGGTTGATAGTGCCAAAGAACACTTTCATAAAGCTTTTGTGGCAAAATATTTATCACCGATAATAAGACACTCTGCTGCTGCATTTGAAGCATTAAAGATCCAAGCAGATGCATCATTGTGATCTCCCAAGGCACTACACTAAGGATCGAAGTAGCCTTTAGCAGAGCTACGGCCCCTTGAATAGTTAGTCCCCCAGGCTCTGCTTGATCCGTTAAATGCCAAACATCCTCCAGAGCTACTTTAGGATCGAGTAAAGCATTGATTGAATTAAAAAGAGCTCTTCTCTTTTCTAAAGGAAAAGATTGGATTTGATCTCTTATCTTTTGAATAAGAGTCTGTATCGAAATGAAATCTATAAATACTCGTAAAACCTGATCTAAGGTTTTTCCTAAAAGTTCATTTGAAATACAACCGGTGTACGCATCGAATTCTAGTTGATGTGGTAGGCTAATATGTGAGCAAAGCAGATTTTTTACATACATGGACTGATGCACAAATTGAGCAGTAAGATTCACTCCAGAAAAGCCTGTCACTTCTTCCATAAATTCACTGGGTGAATTCACTAAAGAAGACAGGTAGTCTATAAAAACATCTCTTACGAATTCGTAAGCAGTAGAGTGACTTGAATCTTTAACTTCCAGAATAGGAAGCGAATATTTATACCGGCTATCTAAATTTTGATACACCTCATAAATTCCGTGTTGTTTTCCGGTCCTGCAGTTTTGAATGGACTCAGAAAATTTCAATATACATTCCTCTTGAGTAGATAGCATTTGTCCTTCTACTACCGAGCTGTCGCAGTCTAGTAAAAATCGAAGGATAGATACAAAGTAGGCGTAGGTAAAAGGCACTTGTCCTTCCATAGGCCCCTCTAAAAATGACTGCATGGTAGTATCTTTAAAATTTTCGCAAAGCATGCTAAAACAAGAACCTGTCATTTTCTGAACATATAGAGAGATATTTATCTGCTCTTCTTCAGGTAGTTCATTAATCCGCCCCATCATCCTATCTACTAAATTCACAAGCGTCTGCTTGTGAATTTGTACATTGCGACAAAGAGCTAATACCTCTTTGGATTCAATATGTCCCTTGCAGGGAATCTTTAAAGAGCTTGGATGCAAAGCAACAATACTCCCCTCGATCTCCTCCGTGGGTACTACCATAGATTCTATCAACACATCCTTTTGAGTATAGGAGAGAAGAATTTGAAAGATTCTGTAAGGATTTTTTGGGTTGGTAGGATCGCTGGTATTGGCTAGCACAGTAATCATCTCTTGATGCAAGGGAGTCCCTTCTAGAACTAAAAAAAAATGGCTATTATAAAAAAGATCCTGAGAAAGCTGCCTTGCTTCTCGAAAATGTCTAATTGTTTTCAAACGGTATAAAAGATGCTCATGAAGTTCTTGTCGCATTGATTCTTGAGTATGAACTAGAAAAAAAATCAAACTCAAGGGGTTTACCCCTAAATAGATCCCTTTTTGCTTTTCAGATTGAAACATTAGAATAGCTCTTTCCAAAGAGTGAATGGGAAAATACTTAAGACAGGCAAGCATTGAAGAGATTTCCTCTTTTCTAAGGCACATCAGCAAATCCCAGAGGTTCTCTAAACCTGAAGGACCTCTCAGCGCCCACCATGAAGATACTAAGCTGGTAAGCGCTATCGCTTCCGAATGCACCAAAATCCTAGTGTAGGGCAAAAGAGTGACAAACATCCCTTTTTTATCCCCTTTAGCGAGTAGATCCATTACATCAATATATTTTTCAATAGTATTTTTTTTTTAGATCTACAGGGAGTTCACTATTGAATATGTCTTTTAAAAGAAACGGAGCTAGTTCACCAAGGACCTCTTTCCTTTGTCCAGTAGGTATGAGATTTAATTTCTCAATCAACATATCTACTCCAACCCAGCTAGAGCTATGCTGCAAAAAATCCACACACATAGATACAAGCTCGACCCGTTCATCCCTAGCAACTCTGGCAATCGCTTCCAAACCATCTTTTAGCCAACTAAACTCTTTACCAGCTAATGAAAACCGTGAAGTAAGCTCGCAAATTTGCCCTCTTTCTTGTGCGGGACATCTACTGATCAGATTTAAAAGTTGCATTGTGTACTCCACACATGGTACATCCACAAGCAATATTTGTGCCGATTGACAAATTTCTTCCCTTTGATCTAAGGAAAAACTGGTTAAGCATTTTATTAAAGAAACTATTTGCGGAGATGAAAAATCAGAGGATGAATATTTTTTTGTCCAATAACAAACCCTATCCACTTCACATAGGGGAATATGGAGTAAAGTCATAAAAATATCTGGCATCCCATACGATCGAATGAAGTTACTGCCCAAAGAACTAATGAGTGCCCTCCTATCTTTAGGAATACATAAAAAACACTGAAAAATATAAGCTGCTTCGTCTGCTGAAAATGCTTTTTCCACATAAGAAGACACAGCGCAAGCAATCTCTAGCCTATCTTGTCTTGGAAGTTCATAAATGATCTTAAGAATTTTTGAAAAACCACCTCTCCATCCCTTGTTAATTTTGATGCACGAAAAGGCATTTTGGACTGAGTCTATATCCTCTAAAGAAATAGAGAACCACAGGTGTATTAGTTGAGTGAGCTGATGGGGGGATTGTAACCAGCTTGTATGAAAAAATACGTAAGAGCTTATATGCATCCAATGATTTCTATTGTATCTAAGAAAATCCCAGATTAAAGGGCCATATCCTTGCTTAATCTTAGTTCTTTCTAAACACTGCTGCAAAAACTTAGCTGCTGGGGCAAAATGGGTAGGATTCATTCTCTTAAATTCTGTAAGAATACTAGCTATTTCATGACCAGACAAAAAGTGAAGAGGAAGTTGGATCAAATTCGCACAAAGTGGAGAAATCAGAAAATCTGGTATTCTCGAAAGAGCAGTAAGAATACAATTTACGTCTTTAGAGCTTATTGCCTTATGGATGAACAAATGGGCATGATCACATACTATGGGCCGGATAGGATCAGGGATGTGGGCAATTTTAGAGACAAGAAGATGCTTGGCACCTATGTCCTCAAACCCCAAAATTAAGCGCTCTAGATAGGTTAGTACAGAAGATCTTTTATCCCTGGGTATTTTGATCCAAGCGTCAATAAATAAATGCCGCTCATCAAAGCTCTTCATTTTACAAAGATGTGATTTTATCAATACAAGGATCTCTTGCCTCTCTTCCTCGCCACATAATCCTGACAACAAAGAGGCTCCATGTACTACACAAAATACACTCCATATTCTTTGAATAACTTCTTTATTTCGGCGCTGAACATCACTTGTGATTTTTTGTAAATATTGAGAGCTAAACATGTGCTGAAAAGGATGTGATCCCAAAATATTTAAGAATACTAGCAGCTCATTGGTCATTGGGATTGAAATTTTTTGAAAGCGTGTTCTATTTTCAATAACCTTTAACCGATTCAAAATCACCCTCAGTCCCAAAGAATCTAATCGCGTGGCATTCATTTTTCTAACTCCGAAAAACTAAAAAAATATAAAAAAACTTTAAGTAATTAAAAAATAGATCATTTTTAAAAAATTCAGCAAATCATTTTATATTAAAAAAAGAATATATAACAACGA
>JBEIFG010000130.1:0-4785 GCA_040382555.1 Chlamydiales bacterium
AATGTTCTTATATATATTGACATTTTCGGTAACAAACTCTCGTTTGTTTCCGCACAAACTTTTCACTCTTGTTCGTCATTTCTCTTCTACTGTCAAATAACTGAGCGTGCTTTACTTAGCATCGCTATTTTCTTAACTTCGGTTTCTTTTTCAGATCTCGTTGTTAGGAAGGCAAGACTATATAAAATCTTAAGAATTTAGCGCAAATCTTTTTCTATATTTTTTTCGTAAAAAAAAATTATAGATTACTCAAAGTGCGCTTTTGATGGAATTTTAGTAGGCAGATAAAGGAAGCTTTGCAGATTAAGATAGTCTACAAAGCTTTCAATTTTAACGAATACGATGTGTGAGCTCACCGTAAGTTTGCTTAATTTTACCTTTAAAGAGGGAAAGGTAAATTACTAGAATTGCTGCAATCGGATTTGAAACCATTAGGATACCACTAGGCTCAGCAAAAATAAAATGAGCAAGAAATATCCAGAGAGCTAATAAAATATTTACATATCTAAATGATCTTACTACCTCAGAAAGAGATACTATGCTTACGGCAACAATGAGAGGGCCTGCAGTATAGTTCGCATCTGTCACTGATCCTTTAACCCCAAAGAGAGCAGGTGAGATCATGAGCCATACACCTAGTAGTACACAGGCAATTAATCTCCATGAAAAACTTACACCCCATGAATCACTTAATTTCATGTCCGTCGTTTTGACCTCAACACCTCTCCAAAAAGGAGTCCAAAAGGAGTTATGGCGCCGCCGCATTTGAGATAGAAATTGGACCGCTGCAACCATTTCTGTAACGGTTAGCATTACCATAATTAACATGCATGAGGCGATTAAGATGCAAAGGCCGCACCATGATCCAACTACAATTGGTTGCATCACGACTAAAAATATACTCACAAGACCAGCTGGTACCACGAGAATGCCAAATAGCACCACAACCCACGGCATAGTTCTCCATCTTTGAGAGTTTCCCTGCCAACCTAAAAACGCCTCTAATGAGTAACCCATAGCCCCAAGGCCGGCATCAGATACCGGAAATGAACTAGCCACCGATGAAGTTAGCACTTTAATAGTT
Organism: Chlamydiales bacterium; assembly: GCA_040382555.1. Lineage (GTDB taxonomy): Bacteria > Chlamydiota > Chlamydiia > Chlamydiales > Rhabdochlamydiaceae > VGMB01. The sequence continues at coordinate 1,085 of JBEIFG010000130.1, forward strand.
TGGGCTCCAAAAAAAGGATCCCATATATTTTGGATATATCCCAGCTGAAAGGCCGCTAAATATCTTGATAAGAACCAGCTAAAAATAGCTAAGAAAACTGTACAAATCCTTGGACCATAAGCAGAAGGATTGAATGACCAACCACTTGGAGCCTCTCCTCCTTCCACCTCTGGTAGCCCTTCGATTTCCTTAAACCTAAAAGCCAGAGAAAGAGTAATGAGTCCCACAAGCGTATCGTTTAAAAATGAAGTGGGATCCGGCGCCCAAAATGCTAAGGGAGCAAAATTCAACCAAAGCCCCATGATTAGAAAAAAAATAATATTTTTTTTGCTAAATATAAATGTAGATAGAACTGCTGCCACTATTAGTAAAGCTCCACTAATGTGATCATTCAATGACATTTTAGTACACGTGTAACCAAAAGTAGATGGGGCAGCGCAAAGCCACATCCCTAGTGCCACTAGCAGTAAACTAATTGTTTTTTGATTCATAGGTTAAGACCTCTCCCTAGCAACCTTTTCACTTGGCTTCAGCTTATTCTCGTCATACCAAGCTAAAGGTTCTTTTTTTAATTCATCAGCCCACAACTTAATGCAATCAATAACTTTATGCTTTGGCTGCCAGTCTAGTATTTTTTTTGCACGAGAAATATCTAATTCAAAGTGATCATCGGCGATGTCTATCATCCAAGGCTGAATAAAGGTTTTTTTAAAAAATGGCAAATGTTGCTGGCACCAAGCTCCAAATTTAGCAATAGGCTTTGGTAAGGACCAAGTTTTCCATTCTTTGCCATGAAGCTGTTTTGCCATCTCTCTCTGAAGTTGATCATAACTGAAAGTTTCAGCCTCTCCCATAACTAGAACAAGATCATGCGGCAGTTCTTTGCGCTTTTCGATGGTAAGCCAAAGTGCATCTACTAAATCATCCATGTGTAGAAATGAAGCTCCGTGAGATATATCTCCTGCAAACACATGCGACTCAAACTGATCTTCGAAAATTCTTTGCATTTGATTCGAGAGGGGAATTGAGTGGCAGCGATCATCGTATACTCCTGCAATTCTTAAAATTACACTTGGAATATCTCCTTGCATGCGGTGGATCGTATCTTCTGTTAACACCTTTGATTTAGGATAATTCCACTTAGGTATCACGGGTGAATTCTCATCAATTTTCTGACCAGGCTTTGTAGGAGCATGAACTAGCATAGTACTGGAAAAAATAAATTGCTCTACCTCGAAGTTATATTTTCTTAATCCTTTAAAAAGTTTTTCTGTTCCTTCCACTGTAATTCTTTGATAGTTATGCCATCCCCCACCTGCAAAATTGTAGTAAGCTGCTAAGTGAATTACGGAAACAATTTTATTCCCATATTTATCTAAAACATGTTTAAGTCCTTCATCTAAACTTTCCTCGGAAGCCATGTCGACACCCACAAGTTCTAAGCCCGGAAGATTCCCCGTTAAAAAAACATCAAAACCCACAATCTGATACTTCTCAGCGAACCTCTCTGCAGCTCTGAAACCTATTCTACCGCTGGCTCCCGTAATAAGAATAACGCCTTTTTCTGCAACCATAAGACACCCCATCGATTAATTATTAAAATTTTAATTTTACATAAAATAAAAATAAATTCAAGTAATTACAATTAAAACCTACTTTTTCAATATTAGTGTAAAAAAAGCTAGGCGATACCAATATCTTTGATATATTTTATTTATTTTTTAATCACAAAATACTTAGTCTTACTCAATTCACAGGTAATTCCGTATATTCTCTACCCATATAATTTATAAGATCCAGCCATCGAAAGCTAATTAGTTAGACAACGAAACTGCAGTCAGCAATTATTTTTTTATAAAAAGTTATCCTGGAAAAAGGCCTATTTTCTGTTGAGAGAAAATTTCGCCACTATTAAAAAACTGCTGACAACTTGAAAAAACAAACCAACGTTGTGTCAATTATCGGTATTATGTATTGGCTTTGCATGTTAAAATTCCTATCTTTATATTCCTCCTATTTGCCTCATTTGCTTTCAGTTTGCGCTGCTCTATGGATGCAAGCGCTTCCTAAGAATTGCGGTTTTTTAAAAATCGCTGACGCGGAGAAGCAAAAAAGCGTATCATTTTTTGGTAAGTTATGCTTTTAGCAACCTATCTTGCGGACCGATTGCAATTCAATACGGTAGAAAATCTGCAACCCTAATGGGCCTTGATCTTTCCAAGATTAGTAATTTTTTGACGCTACTTATTGAGTTATATCCTAAAGCTTGGCTTTTTAACTCTGGAAGACTTATTACTAAGGAAGAACCCCACCGGAAAAATTGCCTACTTTATACTCTTCTTTGCGGTAGCAAGCGGGGGGGGTTGTGTAACATTTTTTTGGATGGGTTAGCTGTTTTTATGTAACTTTAGTTTATGCAGCCATTGCAAAACTTTTTACATTTAAACTTCCTGAGCCTCTTTAACAGGATTGTATGATTCCTTTCATTTTTTTAGCACTATCGAAGGCTTGGCCAAGGAGCTTAAAAATAAAAGCTTGATCAAGGCAAATCTTAATATGGGATGAGGTACAACATTTATTTATCTTTTTACCTCTCTTGCTCCCTCTGTTGGGATCATTGAGCTTGGACTAAAACCAGAAACCTAAGGATTTTATAATTTCATACCACCCATAGGGATGATATAAGGATTTTACCTATCACGGTCGTTGCAAAAAACCTCAGCTCTTTGACTCAAATAAGACTAGGTATTATGATCACAACGTCTGTGGTAGCTCTTCTTTATAAGTGTTTTGTTTTGGGATTCATAAACCAATTTAGTTTATTTTTACCAACACCTGATTAATAGCTTTGGCCACTTCAAATTACAAATCAAACGCTTATGAAGTAATCAATTTCTTAAATGTGAGTTTATGTGTAGCTTGTTTATTGATTGTTAAGTCACTTCCTTATGAGACCTCAACTTTATTGCCTGTAGCGTATGCGATGGTTTGCCTTGGGATGATTCATTTATTTTTAAAATTAAAACAAGATTACGCAATTAATAACCTGGATTCTAAAAAAGAATAAATTAAAAAACCTATTATTAACAGTATTTTATTCGTGTTAAATGGTTTTTAAATCCTTTTGACTAAGGGCATCATTGAGGAATTAGACCCACTATACTTAGTCCCATAACGCCTACGCAAATATGTGCACAAATGCTAGATATTAAATTGTGGGTTCTTGAATAAATCCAGCCAAAATAACATCCTGCAAAAAAAACAATCAACGCAACTGTGCTAGAAAAAATTACATGCAAAGAAGAAAAAATAAGGTTTGATACCAATATCGACCAAAATACTTTGTGCTTACCTGAAAAAAAGTTTTCTAAACTGTTTTGTATTGCCCCTCTTGCAACTAATTCTTGAATGGGAATTTCAATAAATGCGTAAATCCCATTAATCAAAAACCAATAATACCAGTTTTTATTTGTACTATCTTGAATTAGTTGAAAAGGCTCTAACAGCTTCATTCCTGAATAATCTGAGTCAAATTTAATCAAAATATATTTTAAAAATAAAATTAAGATAATCACAATTGGTGCTGTAACGACGATGCCATAAAAGAATGATTTTTTGATATTTTTTCGCGTTATTCCCAGATCTCCTAGTTTAAGAGCAGAGAACTTATACAGTAAAAAAACAAAGATTGCGACTGCGAC
>JBEIFG010000131.1:0-4740 GCA_040382555.1 Chlamydiales bacterium
GGGAATGGCGATGATGTGACATTTTTCTAAAAGAATATCAAAAAATTCCCAAGAGGTATAGCCAGTGGGAATCTTCCACCAAATAAAAGGAGAGTCTTTTCCTCCGTAGCACATATAGCCGAGGTTTTCTAAGCCATTTCGAAGCGCAGTGGCAGAGCTTTTATATGCTTTTATTTGAGCGTCTATCTGGGCTTTTCCCTCAAGAGTAAAGCAGCTCTGAGCTCCTCTTTGTACGGGATACGACACTCCGTTGGACTTTATAGACACCTTCTTGCGCCAAAGCTGAATCAGTGCCATCTTTCCTTCAAGAGAATCCACGGTAATTGTTTTAGGAACTATTGTATACCCACAGCGCAGGCCCGTAAATCCTGCAGACTTTGAAAAGCTTCTAAATTCTATAGCTACTTGTTCAGCACCGGGGATTTCGTAGATGGTCTTGGGCACGTCCTCGCTATGAATGAAAGCAGCATAAGCGTTATCATAAAGAATAATAGCGCTGTGCTCTTGAGCATAAGCTACAAATCGCGCTAAAGCCTTTTTATTCATGGCAGTGCCTGTCGGATTACTTGGCGTGCAAAGATAAATAAGATCTACAGCGTTCTTGGGTGGAAGGGGCAGGCAGTCATTTTCTTCTAGACAGGGCATTAAAGTGATCGATTTACCCGCGATCAAAGACGAATCTTTATATACGGGATACGAGGGATCTGCGATGGCAACTCTAGCGGACGGATCAAAAAGTTCTAATACGTAAGCGATTTCTGAATTAATACCGTCAGAAATAAAAATTTCTTCGGGGGAAATATTTACAATTTCGAATTCATGTTTGGCTATATCTTCTCTTAGGAAAGAGTACCCCTCAGAGGGTCCATAACCTTTCATAGAGGTTGTTAAAGACATCTCTTCCACAGCTGCGGATATGGCGCTAGCAACAATAGGAGCCAGAGGAAGAGATATATCCCCAATGCCTACATTGATAACTTCTGCCAAGGGATACTTCGCTGTATGCTCAAAAAGTTTTTTTTCGATAACAGGAAAAATATATTCCCGCTTAAGTTCGAAGAAGTTAGGGTTGCTTTTTACCATGAAGAAATTAAAATTAGGATTTTAGCTGATAATTTTCAGTTTTCAAAAGATTTTTTTTTGATAAAAGATTAACATTTGTATCCAAATATAATAAAGAGTGAATTTACAAAAAAATTATATGAATGCTTTACAAAAGCTTATTGATAATAGCTCAGAGATCGAATCTAAGTTAGGGTATACTTTTAAAAACAAAAGCCTTCTAGCTTTAGCATTTGTGCATAGATCCTTTTATAATGAGCACAGGCAAGAATTGGATGATCATAACGAAAGGCTCGAATTTTTAGGTGATTCGATTTTAGGCCTTGTCGTAGCTGAATATTTGTATTCCCATTTACCTAAAGAGAGTGAAGGTCAGCTTTCTCATTTTAAGGCGCATCTTGTCGAAGCTGCTATGTGCTCAGGCTATGTACAAACATTGGATGTTTCTTCTTTTCTTCTTCTAGGTAAGGGGGAAAAGATGAATGATGGTAGAGGTCGCGATACCATTCATGCAGATCTTTTCGAGGCTCTTTTAGCAGCTATTTATTTAGATAGTGGTATTCAAGAGGTAAAAGATTTTTTTTGGTTTCATTTCCAAGAAGAGGTGGAACTTTTTTTAAAATCGCCATTAAGAAATTGGAAAGCCGAATTTCAAGATTTCTGTCAGAAAAAACATCAACGTCCTCCCGTTTATAAAGTTTTGAAAGAATTAGGTCCTGATCATAATAAAACTTTTGAAGTTGCAGCTTACATGGAAGAGGAAGAAATGGGCATAGGAGCCGGTCCTTCTAAAAAAGAAGCTGAGCAGCAAGCAGCAAGGGATGCTCTAGAACGATTAACGGAAGATGTAGATGGCTAAAACTAAAGTAGTGTGGAATTGCAGCGAATGTGGGCATCAGCAGCCTAAATGGTCTGGAAGCTGCTCCGTTTGTCAAAAGTGGAATACATTTGGGCAAGAATTGGATCTTACCTCCACAGGAAAAAGGTTTGAGGTAGAGGGACGAAATGCAGGACGGGCTTTATCTATTCAAGAAGTCGATATATCCCCATTTCGTCGATTTCAGACCCAGATAAAAGAATTTGATCGTCTTTTGGGTGGTGGTATTGTTTCAGGATCTTTAACTTTAATTGGTGGAGATCCGGGTATTGGTAAATCCACGCTTTTATTACAAATTTCTCATTCTTTAGCGGCGCAGGGGCTTACCGTTTTGTATGTTTGTGGTGAAGAGTCCATAGAGCAAACTGTTTTGCGTGCCAATCGTCTAGGTATTAAAAGCGAAAAATTATATTTGCTAAACGAAACTTTATTCTCTTCAATCAAACATCAAGTTGAAAGATTAAAGCCCGATATTTTAGTAGTGGACTCAATTCAGATCGTTTATAAATCAGAGATTCCTTCTGCTCCTGGAAGCGTAGCCCAAGTTCGGGAACTGGCTACCGAATTCATGCACCTTTCAAAAGGTATGGGTATATCCACTTTTTTAATCGGTCATGTCACTAAATCAGGGGAGATTGCGGGACCGCGGGTTTTGGAGCATATAGTGGACACTGTATTAGATTTTGAGGGAGATCGACACCATGGCTATCGAATTTTGCGTGGTGTAAAAAACCGTTTTGGTCCCACGGATGATATTGCCCTCTTTCAAATGGAAGCTTCTGGATTGTCTGAAGTAGAAAATCCCTCTTGTGTATTTTTGCAAGAGCGGATTAGGGAAAGTGTTGGATCGGTAATTATCCCGACTATAGAAGGATCGAGAGCTTTTCTTGTAGAAATACAAGCTCTTGTAGCTCCATCGGCATTTGCTACTTCCTCGAGAAAGTCTACTGGTATAGATCCTAATCGATTAGCTCTTCTTTTAGCTGTTTTAGAAAAAAAAATGGGTTATCAGCTACACCATTATGATGTTTTTGTTTCAGTGGCTGGTGGTTTGAAAATTCTAGAGCCTGCGGTAGATCTGGGAATTGCCCTTGCTGTTCTATCTTCCTTTAGTAATCGTTGTTTAGATCCTGATACAGCCATTTTTGGAGAGGTCGGATTAGGGGGGGAGATTAGAAATGTCCCTAAGGTAGAGAGCCGAATCAAAGAAGCAATTCATATGGGATTTCATCGCTGCGTTCTGCCTAAAAAAAATTTAACAGGTATTTCTCCTGATTTCCAGAAAAAGATCGAACTCATTGGGGTAGATCGTATTGAAGAGGCAATTGATGCTTTGGTTAAATAATCTTAAGGTAGCGGCGAGAGGCTCTGCACTTTCAAAAGCTCAGGTGCAAGAAGTTTTAAATCTATTGCAATCTTTTCATCCACATATGCACTTCGATCCTATTTGGATTTCTACTAAAGGAGATAAAGATTTAAGTACTTCGCTAAAGTTTATGGAAAAAACTAACTTTTTTTCTAAAGAGGTGGATGAGTGTTTACTTTCTGGGGAATGTAGAATCGCTATTCATTCAGCAAAAGACCTGCCTCGACCTTTACCTGAGGGTCTTGAGTGTGTGGCTTTAACTCAAGGGTTGGATAGCTCTGACTCATTAGTGTTTCGCCAAGATCAATCACTAGAATCTTTACCATTATTTGCTAAGGTTGGAACTTCGTCTATTCGTCGAGAAAATAATGTTTTGCAATTGCGATCCGATTTGGTAATTGTAGATATACGAGGTACTATTGAGCAACGTCTGCAAGCTTTAGACGAAGGAGCTATTGATGCTTTAGTGATTGCTGAAGCGGCTTTAATTCGTTTAGGTTTAACTTGGAGAAATAGAATAGAGATTCCAGGAGATTGTTCCGAATTTCAAGGGCAGTTAGCTGTTCTTGCAAGACAAGGAGATAAAGAAATGATCTCTCTTTTTGCCTGTATGGATGTTGGGAGACTAGCCATTTACTAAGGGTTTTTTAAATGAAAACTATTTTATATCTCGGAACAAATTTAGCTTTTTCCTTACCAAACGCAAGAGTAATCCATTTTCCAATTATTTCGATCGCGCCTAGATCTTTCACAGAAAAGCATCTTTTTTCCTCCTTTGAAGATCTCCCTAATTATTCTCATTTTATTTTTACAAGTAAGAATGCAGTTGCAATTTTTTTTCAATACGCCACTAGGATGTACAATGATTTATCATTTATGAAAAAAAAAGAAATTTATTCTGTGGGGGAAGTCACAGCTCAAGCATTGGATAAATATGAAGTGAATGTGTCTTTTATCGCCCATCCTTCTACTCAAGAGGGTCTCATTAAAAAAATGACTAATGTAAATTGGCAAAATACCTATGTGATGCTACCAAAATCTTCCTTGGCAAGGCCTCTTATTGAAAATTTTTTAAAAGATAGGCAAATCCGATACCAAGCTCCAAATTTATACGATACGATAACAAATAAAAATCAAGAGGTTCCCAGCTTAGACCTCGTGGATGAAATTGTTTTTACCAGCCCATCCACAGTTAAAGCATTTACTGAACTTTATGGAAACATTCCTCAAAATAAAAAAATCACCTCTATTGGACCCATTACTCAACAAGCCTTAGATGAGGTATTATAAAAAAAAGATCTAGGGTTTAATATAAGAGATCAGGTGAAATTTTAGGGATATACCGCTAGTGATTGAAGAAACGATTTGATAAAAATTCAGGTTGACATGCAACATGTTAATTATGATTTTCTTAAACGATGCAGAACGAGCACAA
>JBEIFG010000132.1:0-4657 GCA_040382555.1 Chlamydiales bacterium
GACATAAATAAACAAATCAACAATTTATCAACAATTTTCCCACATTCATTTCTGCTCTTCTTTTTTTTTGATAAATTCCTTAAGGTCAAGCTTATTAGAATAAAAAAAAGGATGTATATCCGATGGAAAGTTATCTTATTTCGGACATTTACGACTTAGTAAGTCCCGACGGAAAAATTACTGCCTTGAAGAAAACAGCACCTAATTTGGTACAAATAGAAATTTTTATTGAAAAAATTTCTCCAGCATTTAGAGGTTTTTTTATCCCTAAAGATAACCTTATTTTCAATCTTAAAAGCACGTTAGCACAAATAGGGATGCATGCAGTGGGTTATGATTTTGAAATTGATCCAAAACATAGGATAGCAAAATTAAAAGCGGATCTGATTGCCAAATCACAGGTGGCTGAGCAAATGCTTAACTTCATAGAAATAGGCTCTTACGTAGGAAAGCTGTTTGCCGATGACGAACATCGTAAAGTTCGCAATCCTGATTATTTAAAAAGGATGTTTAATAGGATAGATCGCTATAGTAGACCCTTGCTTTATCTAGGTGATCCTACAAATACAGATGATTTGATCCTTGAAAAGGTAGACGGCAGAACAGTTGCTTTTTTATCTCTTTTAAGAGGTACGTTAAACTACAACTCTGGTATCTATGGTTTTTTGCCTACTTTAGGAAAAGCTCTTTTACATCCAGAATACAAACTACGCCAACTTTTGCAACTCAACCAGATATGGCTTGAGGGAACAGAAAGAACCACCCGCTCTGACGAAATCCTTTTAGTAAAAACAAAACCCCTTCATATTCGAACTGCGTTTGGGAGAGTCGTAGAGGAACTTTTACCCACTGGTTTTAATCACACCTCAGCTTCTATACTTGAACCTGACACCAGGGCTTCTGGGGATGTGTATGAGCTTTTTGGGGAGTCAAAAAATGAGATTAAGGTAATTCCACTAGAATTTTACACTTTAGAGCCTCATAGAGAGCATGTTTTTTTTAGTGATCGGGATCAACTTCAAGTGGCTTTAGAAACTCCAAATGTCCTATTTAAAGCTTTTGAAACTGTTCCTCAACCAGCACACCATAGGGCTGCTGTATTCGTAGTAAAAGGAGAGCAACTTCATAAGCTAAAAAGCTCAGATTGGATTGCAAGAGAACCCCATGTTCATGAATTCCCGGGATTGATATATCATTCTGAGAGTCAAGCTCACATGGTAGATAGATACATAGAGCAGCAACCATCCTATCCTTTTTTAAAAGCAATCCAAGATGGTCTCATCACCTCACAAGGGGTGCTTCTTTGTAAATATTTCCCTTCCCCTCTTTTAAAAAAAATGCTACTTAATGACCTAGTCCAGCGCAATCTTAAAGGAATATACTTTCAATATGCCTCATTCTCTTGTGCTGAATTTTTTTCGCACGAAGATAGGGCCCTTTTACATGATTTAGCTAAATTTGCAATTCCGACATTTTGGGTAGATAAAACCAGCAAAAAAATTTTGCAATATGTACCTAAACCAAATAAAGATACAGGAATGTTTACACCACTTGAGCTAAGGGATTCTTTTATTAATGCAGTATCTTTCGGAGTGTACGGATCCCACAGGATTCCTGGTAATTTTGAAACAGAGCTCACAGAGTTATTACAAGGGTTAGAGGAGCTAAGGCTACAGGTAAATCACGCGCTACTGAATAAAAATACGCCTATAGCTTTAATTACCGGAGGCGGTCCTGGTGTTATGGAGCTTGGTAACAGAGTGGCTAAAAAACTCAAACTTCTTTCTTGCGCCAACATCGTAGATTTTAGACAAAAAGATAATTCGGTAGTGGATGAGCAAGTTCAAAACCCTTATGTTGATATAAAGATGACGTATCGCTTAGATCGTCTTGTAGAAAGGCAGGCAGAATTTAATCTTGATTTTCCAATTTTTTTACAGGGAGGAATAGGAACTGACTTCGAATATACTTTAGAAGAAGTAAGAAGAAAAGTTGGTTCGACTGCGGCAACCCCAGTATTGCTTTTTGGATCAAAAGAATACTGGAAAGAAAAAATTACATCTCGATTTCAATGCAATTTGCAATCTGGAACCATTACAGGGTCTGAGTGGGTAAGTAATTGTTTTTACTGTATAGAAAATGCAGCACAAGGACTTAAAATTTATAGGCAGTTCTTTACTGGTAACTTAAGAATCGGTCCCAGAGAGCCTATTTATAATGATGGGTTTGTGATTGTCAAATAACTCGTTTTTCAAAAAGTGGACCCGTATGCCTAAAAATAAGGCATATGGGTTGTTATTTAAATAAACTTAACCAACTGACTCTAAATCCCCATCGAGGGATTCTTATTATAAAACCCAACCAAGATATTGGGGTGATCCAAAATAAATGCCACCGGGAATGCCATTTTTTGATATAAGTTTTCAAGCTTTTGCAAAGTTGCAAATATTTCCACGCATTACTTTGTTCTAAAAAACTTCTGCTAAAAAAATCAATGCACATCAGTGAAGGATTGTATAAAACTCTAAGTCCTAAAGAAGCCATAGTTTTACACAAGTCTACATCTTCATATAGAATAAAATATTTCGGATCAAAACCATAACCTATTTTATCTATTACTTGGCGGGGAATAAGCATAAATGCCCCCCGAACCAATTCAACCTCCTGAATTATTTCATCACGGAATGAAGAGCTAAATGAAGACGGATGTACCGTGCAAAAAAAAGGTATAATATTCAAAAAACTTGGAAAAAAATATCTAAGTTGAGGGAATTTAGAGGGCCTTAAAGCATCATGAGCTTGCTGTTTGTGATTCACAAGCTTACAGGAAGCTATACCAAGATCTGGAATAGTTGCTGCCCAATTTATAAATTCATCTATGGATCCTTTACAAACCTGCATATCAGGATTTAAAAACAATACGAAATTTCCCCGAGCTTCTTTTAGAGCTTGGTTATTGGCTGCAGCAAAACCTACATTTTTGGTATTTTTGATTAAACGAACATAATTTAAATATCCCTCTTCTATTAGCTCTACCGTTCCATCATTAGAAGCGTTATCTACGATTATATGTTCATATTCACATGTAAAAAGATGCGTCCATACCGAGAGTATACAAGTGTCGATAAACTCTTTAGATTGGTAAGTTACTGTTATGATACTAAGGTCCATTAGTAAACCTTTAACCTCTCACTAACCATAAGCATCTTGACTTTTTAAAAACCCCAAGAAAAACCTAATTCTCCGTATTGTGTCCTTTCTAAGAAAAATTGACCTTCGTATGAATATCCGTGGTGATAGTCAACATAAAGCCTCATTTTCCTTCCTATTCCTTGTAATTTAGAAAGCTCATAACCTAGTTTTACAAACAAATCCAAGTTCCAATTTCTAACTTGCCAATTCTCAAAATGAAGAGCTAAAAAAGGTGTCCCATACAACTTATGATAATAGAGTTTTTTTCCTAAAACGTGCACTTCAGTACCGTACTTTACATAAAAAGTTTTCATGGGAAAGGAAGAGTCGCTATGAAGTATAACACCTGGTCCCCCGTAAGCCCTTAAATGACCAGAGAATTGGTATGAGGTCACGAAATCTATAGCTTCAAAGCTGGGATTTTTACGATTATATAGATATTCTGGATTGTTAACGATAAATTCGTCTCCAAGATGGCTGGAAATATGGTATAGTCGTAAACGAAACGACCATCTATCTACACCGTATGTTAGTGGTATCCCCAAGAAATAATCAGCATTGACTAATTCACAGGATTCATTAGATGGCTTATTATTTATATGCCAGAAATTAAAGACTGCCCATACTGCACCCTGAATGCCTATTTGCATATCACCGTGCCAACGAAATATATCTCTCCATCTGAAGAAAGGAAAGTCATCACCCAGTGCGATGGCTGCAGCTTGCTTACCAATTACCTTATCTCCATATCTATAAGCAGCATAATAGTAAGGTTCCCTTGGATCTGCAATCAAAGGCTGAAAAATTACGGTAGATTGCGGAAACCATATACCATTTACTCTAGGCTGCTCGGTATACTTCTCCTTTGCCTGCTTTTCTTCGTCAGTTAGGTCTTTGATCTCAACTGACTTGACTCCGGGCAAATCTCTAACAAAATTTATAATCGCATTCGAAATAAGCTCATTTGTGGGTAAGTTTGATAAATAAACGTGGTGATCCCTTACCGTAACAATTACTCGGTACTCATAAAAATGCATGTCTACTAGAGCTTGAATATAACCTTCTAAATAGGGATCTGTGGCATCTTGCATTTCATCTGATGGTAAACTATCCGTTCTACTTAAAAGCTCATTTTTTGCATAAGAAAGATGATTCATAGAATCATTTGTAGATATTTCGTCTACAAACTGCTCCTCCAAAGAGGGAGTAGCATCCGCTTGAAGCGATAGGGACCCTGTCAAACAAGTAACAAAAGCTAAAAGTGTTTCAAACGAATGGCGCTTTATCATAAGAACTCTTTACGTTGTCTTTTACGAATTATCGATGTTTTCGATACCGAGGTCAGCATTTTTAAAAAAATGCATATTGTTTCGAGGCTACAGAATACCCAAAAAAACCGCAAATTTATTTTTCAATGTTTAAGCGATAAAAATGCAATTTTTGTTTAATTTTATTTTTCTTTTTA
>JBEIFG010000133.1:0-4646 GCA_040382555.1 Chlamydiales bacterium
TCTATAGTTTGACTATGCCCATTTTGCATCAACACTAAGGAGATGCTACCTAAAGATACGGCTAGATGTTTCATGAAATCATTGGCTCCTACAAAGAAGTTAACATAACTTATGCGTGTAAATGGAAGCAAAACAAAAAGACCTAAAAAAGGTCAATAAATTAATTTTTAAACTTGAAATCCATACGCGATTTTTTCACACACCTGTGCTTAAATGCAAAGTATTGCAAAGTAGCCCCTTTTGTGCAGTTGAAAAATTAACCATTTTTTTCATCTACTAGCACAGGGCAGCGATTTAAATCGCTGGAATAGAAACCCCGTATTCAGATACACTCAATGTATTATGAAACCCAAAGAGTTAAAATATCCCTTTACGTGGGAAACAAGGCAACCTATATTTGAAGATAGAGTGCTATTCATTCCTAAGTACTATCAAGCTCATAAAGCGTCTCCATCCTCCTCATTTTCTGCTTTTTCATGGTTTGGCAATTCACACCCGGTCTGTATAGAATATTGTTCTGGCAATGGCCTATGGATCTTGGAAAGAGCTTTAGCCTTTCCAGAAAAAAACTGGATAGCTGTAGAAAAAAGATTTGATAGAACTAGAAAAATTTGGGCTAAAATTAAAAATTACCAATTAGCAAACCTTGTGGTGGTATGCGGGGATGCGGAGTCATTTTCAGAGTATTACGTTACAGAGAATACCATTGATGAGATATACATTAATTTCCCAGATCCCTGGCCTAAAGACAAACACGCTAAGCACCGGATTGTAAAAAAACCCTTCATCGACCGACTCTCATATATTTGTAAAGAGGGAGCTACGGCTACGTTAGTTACTGACGATATTAACTACAGTATACAAATGATAGACGTGATGAGAGACTCAAGAATATGGAGCTCGATGTTTTCACATCAAGATTATATTACGGAGTGGCCTGAGTACGGTCATTCTTATTTCGATGAGTTATTTCGCAATCAAGGTAGAACCATTCGTTACATGCACTACACTAACACCAAAAAAAATCATGACTGAAATTAGATCCGACTTTAACTATTTATACCGAGATGAAAAAAAATTTTTCCCTTTAATCCAAGATGTATCTCCATCGCAGCAAGCCCAAGAGGCGGTCAATTCTGTGATTATTCATCTGCCAGCCGGCCTGGATAATGAGTTGATATGGGAAAAGGAAAGACAATATGCCGACTCGCTTATAGCTGATGGGAAGATGATTGTTTGGGAGCTAGATTTCGGTGTAGCTATTCGTCATATTGATCCCTCGGACACCTCATTATTTTACTCTTTTGGCATAGCTATTGATGAGTTTGTGAATACATTTTGGCGTGATTATAAAGACTATACTTTAGGGGTAATACTGTATAGGGGCACTTCTGAATTTGCTCTTAACTTTCAGTTTACGGATGAACATAAATATTTATTTTTAGAAAAGATTTCCTCTAAAGAGGTAAAAGTATCGATAGAGAGTCAAATAGAAGATGCGGGCGATCGTTGGCTGTCAGCACTTCAGGATGAAAAATTATTTAAATTATTTGCAGCTGACATATTTGCTGAATATTTTCAGAGGTTAGTATCCTACCTGCCTGATTCCCTGCTTGCTTTTTGTCTTTTGGATGTTTCAGAAGAGACGCAGCTATCTTTTTTAGCTCAGCTTCTATCTAAAGACCGCTTTCCCCATCTATTACTTGGCTTGAAAAAATCACCAATGTCCATAGGCCACTTAAACTGGGAAGAGGGTGGGTGTCTCGGTGGGTGGATAGGAAGGGGAGCTCCTTATTTTTCTGCGGTTTCAGAAGTAACCCTAGCGGTAGCTTTGCCGGATGACGATGCGTTTACTCCCGATGTCTATCAATATTTTGACAAAATTTTAAATGATTTAGTAGAGCGCCAAGTTCCATTTCGGGTAATCCCAGAAAATCTTCTTACAGAAGCGTGGGACGGCATAGACCATATTGTCGTGGTGACCTCTGCCATTTCATACCAGGGAAAGCGCAGATTGCAGGGTTTTTGTGCAGCAGGTGGTACAGTGGTATGTTTGGGACCCTCTCTTGAATTATCACAAGAAGAGGTCTTTGAGCATTTCTTAGCCGAGCTACCCTTGCAGGAAGCGTTCATCTAAGCGTATTTAGCCAAAAATCATAAATAAGCCGGCGGTAAACATACTGCAGGCAAAAAGCTTCCTGCTGATATTTTGCGGTAAAATGTGAGCTAGTTTAACCCCCAAAGGGGCGGTTAAAAAAGAGAAAATGCTTAAGGTTAAAAAGGCAGGCACGTAGATAAAGCCTACTTCAGTAATACTTATGGGTATATTGAATAACCCAAAGAGTATATAAAATAGAGCGCCAAAAAAACTTACCTTAGCACTAAGTGCTGAAGATGTCCCAATAGCTTTAATGTGACTTATTTTTAGAAAGTGAAGATAGGGGATGAATAAAACTCCTCCTCCTATCCCTAAAAGGCTTGAAATAAACGAAAGAAAAAAAGCAGGAGGTCCCATCGTTTTCTTGTCCACTCCTCCCTCATTAGAAGAGTAATGTGGTTTTGAAAAGAAAAATCGTAATGCAATTGCAAGAGCAAAGAGCCCAAAAGTTCCCTTAAGAAAAGACCCTGAAATCAAATGAGCTAAAAATCCCCCTACACAGCATCCCAGAAATACCCCAGAAGACATTTTTTTTACTATTTCTAAAGCGACTGAGTTTCTTTTTTTATAAGATAGGGCAGAAGAGAGAGAAGAAAAAATGATAGAAGCTAAAGAGGTTCCTATGGCTGTTTGCATGGGGTAAGGCTGAGAGGGTGAAAAAAAAGAAAAAGTAGCGTAAAGAGCTGGAACAATAATCGTGCCACCTCCTACACCCAACAGGCCGGCAGCTACGCCCGCTACAGCTCCTATACATGCATATAAAATATAGGGTATCCATAAATCGAGCATACGCATACCTTAGAGTAGAAGTGCAAATTGTATCATGAAGCTAACTTTATTTATTTAGCAAGAGCATTTATCAGACGTTAATATATATATGAAATTAAAAAATTAAGAAAAAAAGAAGAACCTAAATTGATGATAATTAGATCCAAGAGGTTCACCCTTGGATCTTTCATTATTTTTTTATAACGGTAGGACAGGTTCTTCGATATTTTTCTTTTTCTTCTTTAACGATGGGTGCTCTCTATCAGGATAAAGAAATAAAATTACTGTAATCACAGCCATACAAGTCAGGCCAGCTAGCAAAAGAAAAGCAGTGCTGTAATTACCTGTGGCATCTACAAGCCATCCTGTAGCGAGGGGAGCAATAACCCCAGCGATAGACAGGCAACTGGAAGTGATACCTTGAGCTGACCCCGCCATATCTTTTGCCACATCTATATTAATGCTAAAGAATGCAGATTGAGGCATCATTCCAAAGCCGATCCCTAAACTTAAGAAAATTAGAGAGTATTTTAGAGTGGTTGTATAGCTTAAACAAACAAAAAAGATCGCAGCGAGTAGCTGGGTGATCCAAATAAGATGGCCTCTTGCCAGACGGGATTTTCCTGTTTTTTGGTAGATATAATCAGAGATGATGCCACCAACTTTAAGAAAAAGAGCGCCTGTTAACCAGGGTATAGTTAAATACCACCCTACACTTTTTAAATTCATACCATGTTGAGATAAAAAATAACCAGGAAGCCAAAGGGTAGCAAAAAATAGCATGTATCCAAATGCGAAATAAGCAATATTGTTGGCAATGAGGGCCGGGTGAGTCAGAATAAAGCGCCAGTTAATGTGAGCCTGTGTTTGGGCAGATGCTTTTGCGACGTTGGTTTTAATTAAATCAAGCTCTTGCTTACTGACATGAGGTGAATCTTTAGGGTCATCTCTAAATAACCAAAACCATATGAATGCCCAGAGTATGCCTACTGCACTAATAGAAAAAAACATGACTCTCCACCCAAAATCTGATACCAAGTAGGAGGTAATTGGGGCTCCTACCACTGAGGAAAGGGGAATAGCTACAAGTCCTAGTGAGAGAGCTCTAGCTCTCTCTTTGGGAGGCAGCCATTTGCTGATAGACCGGGACATAGCTGGAAAGTGAGGACCTTCGGTAACACCCAGCAAAAAACGTATCATGATAAATCCCCAAAAACCACCAGCTATTCCTAGAAGACCCACACATACGGACCATGAGATCGCTGCAATCGGCCACATGAGTCTTGGACCGAAACGGTCCACAAGCCATCCACCAAATGCAGTGAGCAAAATATATCCCATGCCAAAAGCAGATAAGATCATACCGAATTGGGTATCGGTAAAATTAAATTCTTTTTTTAGCGGTTCGATAACGAATGAGATGGCTGAACGATCTATGAAGTTAATCAGCGTGATAAAGAAAATAAGGCTTGTAACAAGCCATCGATAGTGAGTGTTAGTATTTTTTTTCACGGTATCCACTTTGTAATTAATTACCAAGTAACTCATTTTTTTCAAAACTGAGTTACTTAAAATGTTTTTATCAATGAAGCAGCTATCATCCCATAAACTTAATTTTGCCGCATTAGTTTACTTTAACCAACCATAAAAAATCCGGGAAAAATAGGTGAAAAACATAATTTTTAAATATCGTTAATTTAAATTAAAATAATAATTAAAA
>JBEIFG010000134.1:0-4634 GCA_040382555.1 Chlamydiales bacterium
ATAGAACTAGGCAGAAATTTTGAGTGCGAAGCTAGATTTCGTGCGGTTGGCTTTATTTTTTGGAAAAATGCCTTTTTTTACGCCCTTGTCGATAAGACTGCAAACTAGAGAAAAGTTCTCTTTTGCTGCAGCTGGGTCTTTTTTTGTAAGACTGTGGTTTAAAGACTTAATCGCGCTGCTCACAGTAGATCTGTAAGTTCTATTTTTAAGTTTTCTTTTTTCGCTCTGCATGTCTCTTTTTAGAGCGGAAGGTCTGCGTTCTTTGGTCTTTTTTTTGTCATCTGCCATATGTAACTCTGTTCTTAAAAAATTAAGATGCACGATAATATACCTTAACTTCTATAATTCGTCAAAGTTTCAAAAGGGGTTCAGAAGAGAAAATGAAGAAGATCTGGGTGGTATTAATTGTAATTTCTTCAATGGCAGCAGTTTGGTTTTCATTTGAGGCTGCTCATAAGTTGTGGAATTATACTAAGCTTAACACTTCCACATATGCGAAAGTGGTATCTTGGAGAATCATTGAGCTCTCTACCGACAAAGTTTCTATCGAGGCTAACTACCAGTTTAGATCCCATCAAAAAGAATATTTCAACCGAATGATTTTTTCAGCCCCCTACTACCCAAACCGCTTATCTGCCGAAAAAGCCATTCAAGATTTTTCTTCAAAAGATTGGACGGTGTGGTTTTGCGATGCGTTCCCCGAGTACTCATCTTTGCAGAAATTGTTTCCTTTTCAAAGTTGTATTAAAGCATTTTTGGCCGTCGTCATCACCCTATATTTCTTTTTTCTGAAAGGTTTGGTACTAGGGCTAAGATTCTAATTTTTTTAGAATCAAAAAATACAATTCTTTGCAGAGAGTTTTTAGGGTCTTTTTTTTAAATAAAGAGAGTATTAGTTTCATATTTTCATTTTTGGAGCTGGATTTTTCTTGCTTGGAAAGGCAAACCAATTGCTAATTTCTTATTTTCATGATAGGATGAGCCCTAATGCTTCCATTATCAAGAAATGGCTTTATTATTATTTGAAATATAGCCATAAATATAAATTTAATTAACTGTTTTTCGTTTTTTTAGAATCCTACTTTCTCAGCCTTGCAGCTTGACAATAAGATAGGATCCTAACAAAATTTCAATGCTTCTTAAATACATCCCAGGACGATATGACTAAAGGGACAGCTTTCAATACTACACTTAGCCAACAACACCAGCAAAAGGTGGAAGAGCTCGTCGCTATTGCGAAGGAGCAAGGATACATAACCTACGAAGAAATCAATGAAATTCTGCCGATGAATTTCGATTCAGCGGAGCAGATCGATCAAATTTTGATTTTTTTGAGTGGTATGGATATCCAAATCCTCAATCAAGTAGAGGTCGAGAGGCAAAAAGAGAGAAAAAAAGAGGCCAAAGAACTCGAAGGGCTCTCTAAAAGACCAGAGGGAACATCCGATGACCCCGTTAGGATGTACCTTAAGGAAATGGGTTCTGTTCCTCTGCTAACAAGGGAAGAAGAGGTTGAAATTTCCAAGAGAATAGAAAAAGCTCAAATTCAAATTGAAAAAATTATTATGCGCTTTAGGTATTCTACACGGGAAGCTATTTCTATTGCGAATTACCTGATTACTGGCAAAGATCGATTCGATAAGATTGTTTCTGAGAAAGAGGTGTCTGATAAGACAGCATACCTAAACATTCTTCCCAAGCTCAGTTTATTACTCAAGCAGGAAGATGCTACGCTTGAAGGGTTTCAGGTATTACTTCGAGATCCTAAGCTCAAAAAAGTAGACAGGGTGAAAATTTCAGAAGACATTGAAAAAAGTCGTATAAGAACGCAAGCCTATCTGCGCAGAATTTTTTGCAAGCACAACATCATTGAAGATTTTGGGGAAGTGATTCTCAACGGTTATGAGAGATTTCTTGTGCTGGAAAAAGAAATACAAGAGCTGATTCCTCGTGCTGAAAAAAATAAGTTTGCCGCATCTAAGCTTCTTGCCGTGCAAAGAAAACTGGCAAAAAGAGAACTTGCAGCGGGAAGATCGTTAGATGAATTCAAGAAAGACGTTCGTATGCTTCAGCGCTGGATGGACAAGAGCCAAGAAGCTAAGCGCGAAATGGTTGAGTCCAACTTAAGACTTGTTATCTCTATAGCTAAAAAATATACCAATCGTGGTCTTTCCTTCTTAGACTTAATCCAAGAAGGAAATATGGGTTTAATGAAAGCGGTAGAAAAGTTTGAATATCGCAGAGGGTATAAATTTTCCACATATGCTACTTGGTGGATACGCCAAGCAGTTACTAGAGCGATTGCTGATCAAGCAAGAACAATCCGTATTCCTGTTCATATGATAGAAACAATCAATAAAGTTCTTCGCGGCGCGAAAAAATTAATGATGGAGACGGGAAGAGAGCCTACCCCTGAAGAGTTAGCCAACGAACTAAATCTTACTCCCGAGCGCGTTCGAGAGATTTACAAGATAGCGCAGCATCCGATCTCTTTACAAGCTGAAGTGGGAGACGGTGGTGAGAGTCAATTTGGAGACTTTCTTGAAGATACTGCTATTGAATCTCCAGCTGAAGCGACTGGGTATGCGATCCTAAAGGATAAAATGAATGATGTTCTCTCTACGTTAACAGACAGGGAGCGGACAGTTCTTATTGAACGTTTTGGATTATTGGATGGTAAGCCTAAGACCCTAGAGGAAGTAGGAGTTCGCTTCAAAGTAACAAGAGAAAGGGTTCGTCAAATCGAAGCAAAAGCGCTTCGCAAAATGAGACATCCCACTCGTTCAAAGCAACTACAGGCATTCCTTGATTTATTAGAAACAGATTGATACCCTCATAGCTCTTTTCTTAAAGGGTCTATGTGATTAGTCAAGGTGTTGAATTTATAAATTCTGTTTTTTCAAATAGTGGTGCTCTTAGTAAAGTGTTACCCGATTATGAGCTTCGTGAAGAGCAGAGACAGATGTCCTTGCAGATTCTCGAAGCTTATGAGAAAGAGGGAGTGGCTCTCATTGAAGCAGGCACTGGTGTTGGAAAAAGCTGGGCATATCTTGTCCCAGCAATCTTCTGGGCAGTAAAGCATGGCGAGCAAACAGTAATTTCTACTCACACTATCCCTTTACAGGAGCAGCTCACCGAGAAAGATATTCCCTTCCTTTTAAACACCTTGCGTGCAGATGTCCAGGCTATTTTAGTCAAAGGGATGGGTAACTATCTGTGCATGAAAAAGATCACTGAAATCCAAAGTGACTTTTTCTCTTTGCTTCCAGATGAGCAAAAAGTCTTGCGTTCTTTAAAAATATGGTCAGAAAAAGCGCCAGATGCCTCTTACTCTGATGTTCCTTTTTCACTACCCCAATCGCTATGGGAGCTTGTAGCTGCTAATAGAAGCGATTGTACCAATGTACAGTGTCCTCATTACAAAGAATGCTTTTTTTTTAAAGCTCGCAAAAAAATGACAGAAGCACAGCTTCTAATTGTGAATCACCATTTATTGATGGCTGATTTGGCTCAAAGGGTGCACTCCCACGGAAAAGAAGAAAGATCTGTACTACCCAAATACTATCGTTTGATACTGGATGAAGCGCATCATTTGGATGAAATAGCCTTAGATAGTTTTGCAAAAAAAACTGATAAAATGGATTTAGTGCGGTGGCTCGGTAGGATTCAATCGGATCACCATCCTGAAAAAAGTCGACTTGCATTACTGTTAAAAGATATCGGATCCTTAGGAGTTCGTATTTCTTCTTTAGATATTTTATTGCAGGTAGATATTCCGGGGAAAAAAAGAGATTTAGTTATTCTGATTGAAAGCCTTTTTAAGGAAATAGATTTTTTTTATCAAACCTACATCAAACAGGGAAGAGATCTAGAGGGTAGAGAAACAAATACAAGATTAACTTCAGATCTTTTACTTAGTGAGACCTGGCAGGTTAAGATAAAGCCAGAATTTATGTTGGTAGCAGAGTCTTTAGTGGGTTTATCTATGCTTCTTGGCTCTATTAGAAGCCAATGCTCAGAGCTTGATAAAGTGGTTTATGAAAAATTGTCTTCTCATCTGCAGGAAATAGAATTTGTAGCCCAATATCTTACTCAAAAAGCAGAAGATTTAAAATCTTTTACCTCTGAAGAAAAGAACGCATCTAGAGTTCGCTGGATTGAATGGACTGGTTTTATGTCTAATATGATTCTTGTGGATGCACATTTGAATGTCGCTGATTTTTTAAGGGATCATCTGTTTAATCCAAGAATTTCAAGCGTTTTGTGTAGCGCTACACTTACCTCATCGAATCGATTTTCATTTATCAAAGAGAGATTAGGGTTGCATGGCAAAGCATTTGAAGACCATGTGACCGAAGGGCTTTATCCTTCTCCCTTCGACTACAAAAAAAGGGCTATTTTAGCTATCCCTAAAGATATACCCCTTCCATCTGCTCCAGACTTTCCACGTAGGGCGGCCGAGGCTATCTACAGGGCGGTAAAAGCCTCTGCCGGAAGTTGTTTCGTCCTTTTTACCTCTTACGATCTTCTCAAGCAAGTATATACACTTTTAGAAAATCGGCTCTCTGAATTTCCTCTTCTGAAGCAGGGAGATGCTTCTAGACAAGTTTTGATAGATACGTTTAAGGCCAAAG
>JBEIFG010000135.1:0-4625 GCA_040382555.1 Chlamydiales bacterium
CTAAGCTTTCAGATAAACTACCCTCAGAGCTACTGGATCAATTGCATCGAATTAAGAAAGGATTTGCAAATTCATGAGATGTGTTTTACAAAGAGTGAGTAAGGCAGAGGTTCAAGTAGCAGATTTGGTAGTAAGTCAAATAGGAAAAGGCTTACTGATTTTTATTGGCATACACAAGGATGACATTCCTGCAAAAGCTAAATGGCTTGTTCAAAAAATTCTCTCTTTACGCCTATTTTCTGATGATTCGGGAAAAATGAATCTATCTGTAAAAGATATCCAAAGTGAAATCTTAGTAGTTTCTCAGTTTACGTTGTATGGAAGCTGTTTAAACGGAAGAAGGCCTGATTTTATGCAAGCAGCTCTAGCCCCACAGGCCAAGGAACTTTATGATTTTTTTGTGGCTGAAATGACTAAAGAGATACCCAATATAGCTACAGGATGTTTTGGTGCTGATATGAAAGTATCCTTGGTTAACGATGGACCATTCACATTGATTATCGATACAGAGGAAAAAAAGTGCTAGCGCTTTTTTTTCAAGAGCTCCTGCTCATATTGTGCTATGATGGCCTTCACACGTAAAAATGCGCTGGCATTCACACTGATGCTATCGATTCCACAATCGATTAAAAATTTTGTAAATTCTGGATAGAGGGCGGGAGCCTCTCCACAAATTCCAATTTTACATTTCTGCTCTTTGGCGATCATAATCACTTCTTTGATCATTTTTTTGACGGCATCGTTCCGTTCATCAAAAAGCGAGGCTACGTGTTCATTATCTCGATCCACACCTAAAATCATTTGTGTAAGGTCATTGCTACCAATGCTCAATCCATCAAAAAGAGTGCAAAATTCTTTAGCTAAGAGGACATTGCTGGGTATCTCACACATCATATAGACCTCAAGACCATGTTTCCCTTGCTCTAGATGATTTTGTTTCATAGTTAATAGAACTTTTTTGCCTTCCTCAACCGTTCTACATACGGGAATCATGACTTTAAGATTGATAAATCCCATCTCTTCCCGAACTTTTTTTATTGCAGCACATTCTAAAGAAAATCCCTCTTTATACCCCGGAGTATAATATCGAGAAGCTCCTCTCCATCCAATCATGGGATTTTCTTCTTTGGGTTCAAAAAATTCTCCTCCAATAAGATGGCTGTATTCGTTTGTTTTAAAGTCACTAAATCTCAAAATCACATCTTGTGGATAGAAAGCAGCTGCTATTTTGGCAATTCCCATAGCTAGTTTATCGATGAAGAATTGAGCTTTATTTGAATAACTTTTGGTTAATTCTTCTATCTTATGCTTTATTTTTGGATCCAAAATTTTTTCTGGATAAATTAGTGCCATTGGATGAATTTTTACATACTGAGAAATAATAAACTCTTCTCTGGCAAGCCCTACCCCTTTATGGGGAAGAAAGCTCTGGGCAAAGGCTTCATCAGGTTGACCTGCATTGATCATTAATTTGGTTTTGGTATCTGGAAATTTTGATAAATGGATCCTCCTTTTTTTTATTGGCAATAGGCCTTGGTAGACTATTCCCAGCTCCTCTTGAGTACAGTCAATAGTCACTTTTTGACCTGTATGTAAAATCTCTGTCGCTTTTTCTGTTCCTACAATGCAAGGGAGTCCTAGCTCTCTGCTCACGATAGCGGCATGGGAAGTGCGTCCACCTCGATTAGTAACAATTGCTGAAGCTGATCGCATAATCGGCACCCAATCAGGATTGGTCATATCAGTTACAAGGACCTCTTTTGGTTTAAATGCATCCATATCTTTAATGTCTAAAATGATACGCACCTTACCTTGACCAATTTTGTGACCCACACTTTTTCCCGTCAGAAGAATTTCACTTGTTTTGGAAAGAGAGAAAGTTTCAAGCTGCTGAGATTTTTTACGGGACTCTACTGTTTCGGGTCTTGCTTGCACGATAAAGAGCTTTCCGCTTTTTCCATCTTTCGCCCATTCTACATCCACAGGAGTCCATTGTTTATAAATTTTACTAAAATGCGTTTCTATATTTACAGTCCAGGTGGCAAGAAGATGAATTTCATCCTCAGTTAAACAAAAGGTATTCCTTTCTCTTTTAGAGGTTATTTGCTTTTTAATGGGTTTTCCGTAGATAATTTTTGTTTCTTTTCTTCCCATTACTCTATCGATAATAGCATGGTAGCCTTGAGCAAGCGTGGGCTTAAATACATAAAATTCATCAGGATCTACGGATCCTTGCACGATATTTTCTCCAAGCCCATAGCTACCAGTAATAAATACCACCTCTTTGAATCCCGTTTCTGTATCTAAGCTAAACATAACACCCGCAGAAGATTGGTCGGATCGGACCATCTTTTGTATCCCGATAGATAGTGAAGTGGTAAAATGATCGATGTTATTTTCTGCTCGGTAGGCAATAGCCCGATCGGTAAATAATGAGGCAAAGCATCGCTTGCATGCATGTAAAAGTTGTTTTTCACCTAAAATATTGAGAAAAGATTCTTGTTGTCCTGCAAAGCTTGCTGAAGGAAGATCTTCAGCGGTAGCTGAAGACCTTACTGCCACGTCGATACGCGTTTGAGCATAGAAAGAAGCTAATTTTTTATAGGCAAGAATGATTTGATCTTTAAGATCATCAGGAAATGAGCATTGCATTAACAAAGCCCTAGCTCTTTTGCCCGCATTCATTAGAGCTCTGGTGTCTTTAGGGTTAAGATTAGCTAGAGCTTTTTGTAGTTTGGGAAGCACCTGGTTTTCAGAGATCACACATTGGTAGGCATAGGAGGTAACTGCAAACCCATAAGGTATGGGGATTTTGTGTCGCTTCAATGCATGAGTCATTTCGCCTAAAGAAGCATTCTTCCCCCCAACAAGGGCAACATCAGAATGCCTTATTTCATCAAACCACAAAATATATTTTCTTTTTTTTGGGGTAGGCATCAGGTGACCTTATTT
This sequence comes from Chlamydiales bacterium, assembly GCA_040382555.1. Taxonomy (GTDB): domain Bacteria; phylum Chlamydiota; class Chlamydiia; order Chlamydiales; family Rhabdochlamydiaceae; genus VGMB01. The sequence goes on from JBEIFG010000135.1 coordinate 2,953, forward strand.
TTGGAGTGTGTGTGAATCTCTCTCCACTGCTTATCAAGCATTTCTCGATCGTTGGGATGAGCAATATTTATGAGAGCTTTAGCCCTCTCACCTATAGTTTTCCCGTAAAGATCAGCTATACCATACTCAGTAATGACGTAGTGGATGTGAGCTCGTGTGGTTACAACCCCAGCTGCTTGTTTTAATGAAGAAACTATTTTAGATATTCCATTTTTTGTACGGCTTGGCATAGCTATGATGGATTTACCACCAGGGGATAGAAAAGATCCTCTCATATAATCTATCTGTCCGCCAACACCTGATACTACAAAAGGACCTATAGAATCGGCACAAATTTGACCTGAAAGATCTATTTCTATAGCAGAGTTGATAGCAACTACTTTAGGATTTTTTCTGATGATATCAGGATTATTTGTAAATCCTACATCGAGATGAACTACAAAGGGGTTATCATGAATAAATTTGTACAATTTTTCTGTTCCGATAGAAAAAGCAGAAACGATCTTTCCAGGGTAAATTTTTTTTCTAGAATTATTGATGACATCTTTCTGTATCAAAGGAAGTAGACTATCAGACCATACTTCCGTATGAATACCTAAGTCTTTATGATGTATTAAATTAGCAGCTACTGCACTTGGGATCTTACCAATGCCCAGCTGAAGGGTAGATCCATCTTCAATGAGACTGGCAGTGAAATGCCCTATTTTTTCATCTGTCCCTTGAAAAGTATAGGGAGCTTCTTCATGAAGAGGCTCATCAATAAAGATACTCGATTGAAAGCGACTGATGTGGATATGTCCATCACCTAAAACTCGGGGCATTCTCTTATTGATCTGGGCAATAAGAATAGGGGCGGATTGGCTGGCTGCAAAGGCAACATCTACGCTGGTACCTAAAGAGCAATATCCATGTGCATCAGGGGGGGATACATGTAATAAAGCTGCATCTAAAGGGCGTTTTTTTTCTCTAAATAAAGCTGGAATTTCAGATAGAAAGATAGGTAGATAATCTATTTCTTGATAGTTAAGAGAGGCTCTTGCGTTAGCTCCCACAAATAAATTAGTAGCTCTAAAGTGCTTGGAAAAATCCTGATGGGTGTGGGGGATAGGGCCCATTAGATGGATATGAATAAGCTCTATGTGGTTAAGCTCAGTCCTTTTTTCATATAGCGCATGTAGCAAAGTAGTAGGGGTTGCAGCACCACCTTGAATAAACACTCTCATGCCGCTCTGAAGGACTGAAAGAGCTTCTATAGCGGAAGGATTGCGTGACATAAATTTATTTATATCCCAGCGTTAATAATTAAAATAAATTAAATTTGATTTATTTGATCGGATAATTCTTTTTCTTTGATATAGAATTAATATCTGAATTTGTAAAGATCTTTTAGCTTATGCAGTTTTAAGAGTTAGTAAGAAGTCCTTTTAGGCTAAAGAAAGCTACCCCTAGACTAAAAGAAGAAACAGAAAATCCTAAAATTTTTGAAAAAAGCTCAGATTTTTGATCTGCTTTTTGTAGGGCAAGGGAGATAATGAATCCGTTTAGCCCATCCGAGAGCATCATCCCTATCATAAAAAGAGCTCCAAGAAATCCAGAAAACATCCAGCCTAAAGTTAGAGAAGCAGATAGAGAAAAAAATGCCATCTGAGAGAAAGTATCAAAAGAGAAGGCAA
>JBEIFG010000136.1:0-4586 GCA_040382555.1 Chlamydiales bacterium
CATTGCCTTTAGCTTTTGAACCTGCAGATCCGCTCATTATGAAGCGATCGCCTAGAAAAGATAATTTCAATGTATGTAATTTTTCTATTTTATTGAAAATTTTCTATATATCGTTTGTTATGGCAGCTGGTTCTATCTGTTTGTTTTTATGGAATTATAATTGGGAGCTAAAAGCAGGTAGTTTGCAGGAGATTGCGCTAGCAAAATCTCAAACTATGGCAATGACTTTATTAATGTTTTTTCAGTTGCTCTATCTTTTTAATTGTCGTTCAGTAAATCTTTTCAAAAGCCGAGGCTCTTTTTTTTCCAATATATATTTGTTCGTCGGCATAATTTTTGTGATTATCGCACAGCTGCTATTAATTTATTCAAAATATATGAATCAAGTATTTCACACATATCCTCTAGATATCTCTTCTTGGATGATTTGTTTGCTGGCTTCATTTGCGATTATTCCTGTTTTTTTAGTAGAAAAGAGAGCTCTTGCTTAGAATTTCGGGCGGCCGTATAAAATTAATTTAAGCGACAACTACGATGAAAGTCACCGAAATCATGCGGCAAAATAACTCCGCCCCCAATTCGCTTCCACCAAGTAACAAATTGCCCGGTCTCGGTCGGTGTGATCTTTCCTACTCGGAACTTGACACGCATGTTATTCATTTCGAATACAGACGCTCCGTACTCCTGACTTTCCTCTTCTTTCACCAAATTTTTGCATGTTAATCCACTTGGTTCATAGGCCAACTCTATTGCTGAAAGGAGATCTGAATGAATAGCGCAAGAAGAATGCTGTTTATTTTCATCTTTTATTGGATACATTAGAAAAACTTCGCCTTATAGGATCGTTCAGGGTCTGACTACTGCAATGCTTTCTGAAGATCTTCGTGCTCAAAAGCAGAGGCCATCCGATCAATCTCTGTTTTTTTTATTTTAAGTTTTGCGGCCTCTTCACGCCATAAAGTCGTCGCTGAGCCCACTTCTTTAAAAATATTTCTTATTTGTGAATTGTCGAGATCAAAATAACGAGCCACACTAACTGCTATATCAAGAGATGCACTAGGATCTATTAGATCGATCGCGGTGGATAAAATTCTTGGTTTAATATCTGTTGGTGTGGGATTCAAATCATATGCAGGAGACAAGCGCCAACCCGACAGACCGGAGTAGAGAAATGCGTGATTGCGCAAATGGTCATCCACATTAGAAATTAATACATTAAAAACAATACGGCGCCATAGAGCTTCCAGGTCTTCTTTAGGTGAAGCACTCATTTGTCGGATAGCATCGGCGATCTCAAGATAACTATGCATTTCGTTATCTTTTGCCCCTAAAACACTCATGGCAGACAGAAATGGAATACGGATATTTTTTTTCCGATCGAACCTTCTAGACAAAAGAATTTGTTGACGTGCTACTGTCTCCATGCGCCACTCTGGTACTTGAATTCCCGCCTTGTTTGCCAGCGAAAGAGCAACAGCTTCCCAAGCAATGATATTTATTTCATCATCCTTGCGGGGGAACTTGGCAATCGCTAAATGACCATCCTTGTCCCTTACAGAAGATTTAGGTCTGGCTCCTCCTAATGAGGAACCAGGAGCAAGCAATAGTCGAAGATCTTCCTCAGTGTCCGAATCTTGCATAACGTGGCTTGCAGCGCTGAGCAGTTTACCAACTGAAACTAAAGGGGGGATATGGTTTTTGTCATAGGTAGTTAAGAAAGGGCCTTGTTCCTCTCTTTTAAAACGCAATGCACCTTGTCTTCCTTCATCATCGACCATCAATAAAAAATCAATTTCCTTTAATGCACGCGCAGTCCGCTTTTCATGTTCAGCATTTTTTCTTTCAGAGCGACGCATAAGCAAGCGACCCCAACGGTCAGGGGCAGAATCATCAATTGCTCCAAAAAGAGGCTTATCAGATGCTGCATGAAAAGAACCGGCAACCAATTTTAAAGCTGGATCTAACGAGAATCGTTTAGGATGATTTAACCAATCACGGTCATATTCAAACGACATGCTTTCTCGCCCATTGCGAAAGCGGCCCCAAAGTTGGCCTACTTTCATAGGAATGCCCCCTAGATCTACATAAACCAAAATGGCATGCTCCATTCACTCTTCTCCTTTTTCTTTTCGGGAAAAGCGAATACGCTTTGGTAAATTGTCAGCTTCTAATCCCATACCTAATGAATCAAATGTGGGATCGGCTAATTCGACCAGCCGTTCAATCATTCCTAAAACAAATAAAACTTTGGCATAAGCTCCTAAAGAAACTCCATCATCGCCTTTTTCAATTTTACTTAAGGTCGCGCGACTAATTGCTGCTCTTTCTGCAGCAAGCTCCATGGTAATTCGACGCCTTTTTCTAGCATCACGAAGATCCTGTCCAAACTTTTTCAAAGCTCTTTTAACAGGAAAGGGGGTATTTTTAATGTCCATAATATTAGTCCTTATACAATTTATCGTATAGGATTACAGACATTAAGTAAATGGATTTTGGATCGAATCTTGAGTTGAATCCCAGATCCTCTCTGGTTATTTTAATTCTTCTCGATAGGAACGCACCATTTGCTGTACGTTCCTTGCTTCGGCAATGGCCTCTTTTGATCGCATCTGATATTGCAACCTTTTTATGTAGGGCAAGAACTCATAAAGCCTGTAAATAGGTGTGAGCTATAAGATATGCAGTTTTTACGCGCTTATTACGCAGTTCAAGAAAGATTTGACTGTTTTTTGCATGATTTGGTCGGCTTTTGCCGATAAAGAGAATTTTTCGGCGTTCCCATTGATCCCATGGTCTATTTACGGGTATGGGAACGGTTATATAAACTGTAAGTCTATGAAAATGAGTGGTAAATGAATCGCGTTCCCAGAATTCCCACTGTTCCCACGAAAAAATGGAGAAGTAGGAAAAGATTTCAGAAAATTCGATCGGTAAAAAGAGGTATTGCTTTGAATTGCGCTGGTTATTTGTGGTCGATTGCGTAAAAATTGCGTAAAATGAGGTTTTTGCAACATTTGCGTAATGCTCAAAAACCTGCTCATAAGTATGTGTGGAAAAAGTGGGGCAAGTAGGACTTGAACCTACGACCAGCGGGTTATGAGTCCGCTGCTCTAACCACTGAGCTATTGCCCCTTAGAGAAGATAAAACATCATACAAGTAATGGTATGTTAAATCAAGACTTTTTCCGATATTTAGAATGAATTTTCTGAAAAACTTGCTCTGAGGGATTTAATTACTTTTTCTTTTTCTAGGGGTGAATAATCTATTTTACCTGGATATTCCCATACAGTATTTGGCCAAGCCGGGTCGTTTTGATACCTTGCAATGATATGAACATGAAGCTGGGGAGTTTTATTGCCAATAGCTGCTACATTTAATTGGTCAGGTTGAAATATGTTCCACATCACTTTTTGTGCTAATTCTAACTCAAGAAATAGCTGCTGTTGATCGAAGGAGTTAAGATCTATGATTTTTTTTATATTATTTTTTCTAGGAACTAAAAAAATCCATGGAAAATATCTGTTATCTTCTAGTAAAACCGAGCAAAGCTCAAGATCTAAAACATGAGACTTTGAATGAAGATTTGAGTGTAAAATAAAGCTCATAATATAAATCTTTTTAAGAAGAAGCTAGGAAATTCTTCCCTTTTGAGTAATTCATTAATTTTTTGTTGAGGCTTTTTTTTCAATCTATCTGCCGTGATCCCCGTTCCGGTAATCAAAGCAGAGTCTATGCCAGCCTGCTTTGCTCCAGCAATATCAGTTTCAGGTGTATCACCAATCATTAATATGTCTTTAAGCAAGAGGTTGCGCTTTTTGAAACATTGGATGGCACTCTCAAAAGCAGGGGGATAGGGTTTACCAATAAAATAGACATCTCCACCAAGATCTTTATATTTTTTTGCCAGATAGCCCTGCCGAATCACTACTTTTGCAGGGTTTCCTTCCTGAGCATGTGTATCTGGATTGGCGCATATTAGAGGTAGCTGGTAGGTGAGACATTGTTCTATTTGACGATCAAACAGTGAGGCGTCTTCTTGATCTTCACCGCGAATTTGAGGAGTAGAGGCATATATAAAACCCGCTTGATCTAAGCTAGTTTCTTCATATACTGAATCAGCAAAAATTTCAGTATGAATGGGATTGCTGGGATAAGGGCCACCAAGAACAAAATATTTATTATTTTTTGGTTGGAAAGGCAAGGCATTCGATAAAAAAACCTGCCTTGCTAATTCTCCTGAGGTAATTAGAAAATGGTAGTGCTTGCCTTGAATCATTCCTGCTTTTTTTAGTTTTTCTACTTCATGGGAAACAATACGAGTGGCATTTGAAAGTATTCCTACATATTTGTCCCTTGCTACAAGAGCCTCGAGAGCTTCTAGCGAACCGGGTAGCATCCCTAAAGCATTGCCGGCCCAAAATACCCCCCAAGCATCTAAAAGGATCCCTTTGTAGGGTTCCACTATTTTAAGTAAGGAAGAGTAGTGTGTCATCGGAGATCTCTTTTAAAATTTCGAAAGAGTTTATACTATTAAAAAAAAGAATTCTAAAAAAATCGTTTTTCTTAATCTAACTAATTAATAATC
>JBEIFG010000137.1:0-4554 GCA_040382555.1 Chlamydiales bacterium
GGCAGATCAAAAAAAAAAACTTAGGGTAAAATTTAAGCATGCTTGCTCTATTTTAAGCTCCAATAGAAAAAAGGAAGCATCTGAGTCCTCCTTCACCTTTTTAATGGTAAATTTACCTGAAAATAGCCGTGTGTTATCTTTTGCTAGCCTAGAAGACGAAATCAACATATGGGATATCAATTTTTTGTTAGCCAAGCAAAATCGTCTCTACCTTCCGAGGGTGGTAGATCAAGGTCTTCAAGTCTTCCAAGTCCATGAAGTGAAGGATTTAATGCAATCCTCCTACGGTATCCTAGAGCCCAATCCAGAATGCTGCAAACATATACCCTTTGAGGATATCGATGTTATTTTAGTGCCGGGAATTGCTTTTGATAAAGAGTATCATAGGTTAGGAAGGGGAGAGGGATTGTATGATCAACTTCTATCTGAAATTAAAAAAATTCATCCTTCCGTATTTATATGGGGTATAGGTTACGAGGAACAATTTTCATCTATTACTATACCCACTGAGGTTCATGATCAAGGAGTAGATCAGCTTTTTCTGTTTTGAAAAAGATCAATATGAATCAGATGATGATGGTTCCTGAGGCTTTGAGGGTTGGCAAAACATGGGACCTGTACCATACGTCGGCGCCCCTAAAGCACCCGCACCTAGGTTAGTGCATGTAGAATATAGCGTTCCCTCCATGCAATACCATATAACGGTGTAGGGTGTTACTGAATAATCTGAATTGCCTGACGGTGTTTCTTGCTGCCCGACTGGGTTAGATTGTCCAAGAGCATCTTCAAAATAACCCGTTTCTTGAGCATCCATTACTTTTTCTCCCATATTGGTACCGTTTGCGGCAATAACTACGGCTTTTAGCTTATAAGGAGAATTGTTATATAGAAATAAAGAAGCCTGAATAGAATTTGTAAAAGTGAAAATCCAAGCACATAGAATGAATAATAATAATTTCATTTCGAACCTCCCTGCGGAGTTGAGGGTGCAGGAGATAAATTTTCTTCTTCTCCCGGTTTAAAAATTTCTTTAGATTTAGAAGCGCTACAACTTTTTTTTCCCGTTCCATGCTGAGCTTGTACATAAGCCCCGCTGGCTACATTATCAGAAAAAGAAAAATCTGAGCCATCCATGCAGTACCAAATAATCGTATAGGGGGTAACTGATCTACTTTTGAATCTATTATTATAATCGTCTGTATACCCATACCTCTGAAGAGAATCAGACCAAATACTTGATGTTTGCGGATTAACTACCATTTCCCCTTGATAAGAGCCATCAGCTCCACGAATGACAGCACGTAATCGAAAAGAGCTGTCGTTAAATAAACGAACACTACCCGCTTCACACCATGAAGAGAAGGAAATGAAGAATGCAGCTATTAATAAATACTTTTTATACATACATCATCTCCAATGAAGCCAAATAGGTGAGTTTTTCACCTAGTTTGCATTTTCCAAATGTGCCCATTTAAAGTCTAGATTTCCCATCGAAGAAAGGACGATTTCTTTCAGATGATTTTGCTGGGTATAGAGCATATTGTAGTAGAAAACAGGAACAATAGGCATTTCTTTCATTAAAATCGCTTCAGCACTTGAAAGCAGGGCTTTTCTTTCCTCAGGATCACTCAATGCACATGATTCATCGAGTAATTTTTTATATTTCTCATTTTCCCAGTGGGTATTATTTGTACTAGCTTCTTTGAATTTAAACACTTCTAAAAAGTTGATAGGATCATTAAAATCGGCTATCCACGAACCCGCGGCCATATCATAGCTTTGGTTTGCTAACTGATCAAAATACACCTTTTTTTCTACCGCTTGAATTTGAACCTTTATACCTAAAGTTTCATGCCACTGCTCTTGGATGGCTTGAGATAAAAGGTAATTTTTTTCTCCCGTGGGAAATATCATGGACAGTACTGGAAAATCTTTAGGCTCTATTTTAAGCTCAAGTAAGCCTTTTTTAAATAAGCTTTTAGCCTCTTCTATGTCATGATCATGAAAATAAGGGTTTCTTTGAATTCCCATCACAGAGGGTACAAGACCTGTAGCGGGGGCTTGATTTCCCTGCAGGACATGATCCACAATAGATCTTCGATCAATAGCAATAGACAAGGCTTTTCTTATGCAGGTATTTTTCAAAACCGACTGATGAGTATTGAGTCTTAAAAAATAGGTTCCTAGGAGAGCTTTTGTCTTTAACTGAGAATCATTTTTTATAGTTTTAATGGCGTCGATTGGTATGTTGGAGAGGGGAGAACCTAGCCAATCGAGCTCTTTTTTTTCAAACATTCTCATTTCTGTTTCTTCTTTAAGCATATACATAGAGATTGCATGAATTTTTACAGTAGCTTCATCCCAGTAAGATTCATTTTTTACTACTTCTATCTCATGATTATGCTTCCATTTTTTTAAACGAAAAGGACCACAGGCTATCGCTAAATTTTCTTTTTCCATCCAATCCGGATTTTCTCTATCCCAAGACTCGCAAACAGGAAAAAAAGCAGGAAAGGCCGTTAATTCTAAAAAATAAGGAACAGGCTGCTCCAAATATACCTTTAGAGTTTGATCATCAACTATCTCAACTCCTAAAGCGCTTGGTGAAAGAGCTCCTGTCTTGACCAGGCGAGCATTTTTTATGGGATACAATTGAAAGGCGTTTGGAGCAGCAAATTTAGGATCTAAAATTTTTTTCCAAGCATAGCAAAAGTCAGAGGCTTTTATTTTTTCACCATTTGTCCAATACGCATCTCTTAAATAAAAAGTATAGCACATTAAATCACTTGAAACCTCAATCACTTGAGCTAGTGCCGGTGCCACTTTCTCTTCCTTATTAATTCTAGTTAAACCCTCATACAGCATATTCATCAACGTGCGGTCACATAAAGATCTTGCTTTTCTTGGGTCTAAGGTAGAAGGATCTTCCCCTATATTCAACCGAATAGATGAATTGTGTGAAGAGGATTCACGGGAAATATCTGAACCTTTGTGGCAGCTGCACAACATACAAAGGAAAGAAACTGCTGCTAAAATGGCAAGATTCATAAAATGTATCTCATTCTTCAATAAGTCTTGTGAATATAATCTTTTAAAGCTCTTCCCGTTTTTTGTAAACCAAGATAAGATAACTTTTCTTTTAAGTTCAGGTATCTATGTCATTCTGTACGAATTACTTTGCCATAGCTAATCAATTTACTCCGTTATTTAACACACCTAAGATACAAGAAACTTTCGGTGGTATGGATGGAGTATCACTACCTTTGCAGGGGGAGTTACTCAAAGAATTAGAAACTATGATTTTCCCAAATACCCCTTTAAAAATTCTAAAAAAACATTCTAATTATATTTGTGAGGTGTCTTGCCATGAGTACCCCTCCTTATTCCCTCTTTTTACAGATATTCGTTTTCTTGATCTCTTAAGTGAACCTCCTCCTAAAAGAAACATTATCCTTCCCTCTGTGGAAGAGATAAAAAACACCTGTATTTCTTTCCTGGGCGTCCCTTATCTTTGGGGGGGAAGCTCTCGCGGCATCAAAAATATGCTGGAGTTATATCCTCCCCACCGCTCACCTTCCTCTTTACCCTCACTCATATCCAGAACATGGTCCCTTGAAGGAGTAGATTGTTCTGGTTTAATTTATTATGCAACCAATGGATGGACTCCAAGAAATACCTCTTCGCTTATCCAATATGGCAGAGCGGTGTCTATCTATAACAAAGATATTTCTTTATGGGATATCCAGCCTTTAGACCTTATCGTGTGGAAAGGGCACGTTATACTTATCCTGGATCAAAATACCACTATAGAGAGCCTTGGGGGGAAGGGAGTCATTTCTTATTCGTTCAAAGATAGAATTGAGCAAATTCATAAGGAATATGGTAGATATGGAGTTAACCACTGGAATCAGGCAGTTTCATTGAGAGAAGATCAACGGTTCGTGATAAGAAGATGGCTTGATGGCTAGGTTGTTTTGTGATGTAATTCATCTATGATGTTCGCAATCAATGCGGTCCAGCCACACTGATGACTTGCACCTAAGCCCTTGCCTGTTTCCGCATTAAAATATTCATGAAAAGATAAATAATTCTCCCAGTGAGGATCTTTGGCTAAGGGGAAATTTTTTCCAAAAAATGGACGAACATTTTCTTCATCTCTTTTAAAAATGGAAAGAACTCTATTAGCAAATGAATCGGCTATTTGCTCTAAATTCATTTCATTTTCCCCTTCAATTTTTATTTTAAATTCTGTGTTAAATACTTGGGATAATTTTCGAATGGATTCTATTAAAAGATAATTAATTGGCATCCAAATAGGTCCTCGCCAATTAGAATTTCCCCCCTTAATTTTTTCACAAGATTCTGCGGGCTCATAGAGCACCTTATTCCCTTCAAATTCAAAAGGATTTAGATGATGATATTTAGACAAGCTTCTTAACCCAAAGTGTGAGCGAAATTCGCCGGGATCCCATACGTAATGAATGATTCTTGTCATCTGATGTTGATTCATGGGGGTTAAAATAAAATGTTTTTCCCCTTCTTTTTCAATCGGTA
>JBEIFG010000138.1:0-4529 GCA_040382555.1 Chlamydiales bacterium
TAACAACGAATAATTTAAAATTAAAGATAAAGAGAATCCATTGAATCCTAAAAAATAGAGAACAGCAATTTACTGCTTTTAGATAAGCTTCCGCCATGCCCATGAAAAATGCTACTTTTAAGGATCTAGGGGGTTTCTTTTGTTGACGATCAGTAAGTTTTCAAAATAGGTGGGAAGGGAGGTGATTACCTCTTTTTTACAATGTAATGCACCAGCTATAATTTCTTCAGGAAAAGCTTTAAGAGTCGCTGTAAAGCCTATATCTTGAGGCATAGCTTGATCAAAAAAAAGAACCATTTTTGAATCAGAGCAAGAAAGATTCTCAATATGATGGGGATATGCCTTTGGAATGAAATAAATATCACCGGGTTCTAGAATATAGGTGCAGATACTGCCATCTGGAGAAAGGATAGTCATTCTAACCCTACCTTCAACCAGATAGCCCAGTTCAGCTGTTTTAGGATGCCAATGAGGCTCTCTCATCCCTGTTTCAGAGATAAGTAAGGAATAAACAGCTTGCCTTTCTAAGATAGGCCAAACGTTTTGTCTTGCTGCTTTGGCTTTTCCCCCTTCTTTATGAAAAATGGGAAAACTCTCTTGCAGGCGAAAGCGATAAAGGGATGCGTATTTTGAATCTTTTGGTATAGAACTCGGTTTGCCAGTAGAACCAAATATCACTCCCCTTGTATTTTTTTTTAGATCCTTAAAATGATCGCTCGATACATCCCAGGTATTTCCTAAAACTGAGTTGGAAAATCCAGTAAAGACAGCAGAAAGCTCAAAATCTTCAGGATCTTCATGAGAAAATTGCGCAAGAATTTCAGCTACACCGGAGCCTACATTCTCTAGGGAGTGAAATGCACCTGAGGGGATCAAGTACACTTCACCTTCAGATACAAGAAACGATTCTTTTTGATTACGACTCGCATATAATGTCACAATCACAGAACCTTTGAGGCAATATCCCAACTCATCGGCATTTGGATGCCAGTGCGGCTCCCGAAACGCACCTGGCTGGATGACAAGCTTATTAAACGACATCCCTTCCAGAACTGGAAAATCTTTCTTTACTGCTCGGTACCGATAGCCCATCTCATTTTTGAATTCGGCAGACATTTTGTGTAAAGCTAAATGGTGTGGCATATGACCTCTGCAATCAAAATCAAAAAAACCTAAAATCTCTAAGTAACATGTACTGAAAAATATGTACACATTTAAAATGTTTCAAGTGGAACCATTTCTAAAATAACAAGCCAATATTCTGAGAGCACCTGCTTTAAAAAGTAAATAGTCTTTTCTGCTTTACTGTGGGCGTATTTCGTTGGGGTTTACTAAAAAAAATCATAGGACTATCTATTTGAGCAGTTTTGAAGCGTATCCCACATATCCTGTCATTAAAGACTTTGTAAATACAAACCTAAAACTGGGATGAATTTCCCTTGTGAAAGCTGTTTGCCAAAAAGAAGTATGAAACAGATCTGGGACAAGTCCGTGCATGCTCTCAATGGAAAGCTCTTGATCTTTGCACCAATGCTCAAGGGTAGCTGGCTTAATAAAATGGGAGTATAAATGCATATCTTTAGGTGTATTTTTTACAAACCATTCCAATGCTTTAATCACTAGAAGATAACTTAAAAAAGTTTTATTAAATGTATGAAAAAAGAAGAGTCCTCCAGGTTTCAAGACTCTTGCAGATTCTTTAATTACTTTCTCAGGACATGGTACATGCTCTAAAAGATCCATTGCACAAACCACGTCAAAGAAGGAATCAGGAAATGGCAAACTTTGTGCATCTGCCTTTAAAAATTCAATGGATTGAGTAGAATCTTGGGATTTAGCCCAAATAAGAGATTTCTCTGAAAGATCGATTCCTGTGACCAGATGCCCTTGCAAGGCAAGAGGCACGGATAAAAGGCCACCGCCACAACCTACATCTAATACTCTACATGGCTGAGGTTTGTTTTCTTTGATTTTATCGCAAACCCATGGTGTCCGGATATGGTTCTCGGCCTTTAAAAGAGCTATAGGATGATCAGAAACTCCCCCCCACTTACCGTCTAAGTCATCATAGAATGCATTATTTACTTGTTTTTTTTCTCTTGCCATATGAAGTTCCAGAAAATGATTTGATATATCATGAATGCTACAGTAAAGATTGTTTGAGTTTTTAGAAATAAAGAAACCACTTTCTTATCTTGTATCGCAAGGGTAATCAAGTGAGAATGACTAGCGCCTGAGCTGGCATACCATAGCAACCCAAGACTTGCCAGCATGACTGGATGATTTATAAACATAACGGCATGAACCCACTGCTCGCTTGCTGGACAATGATGCTTATGAATAAATTCATCTTTGGTAATCAAAAGACAGGATAAAATAGTGAGTATCACAAACCAAATGAGTCCTTGAGTTGAATACGGAATGGATTGAACAAGACAAAGGCAAGCTACAAAACTGAAAGTATCTACAGGATGTCCAATCCTTTCCCACCTAGGCAACCCTCGTCTTATATGATAAAAACCCTCATCAAAAATGATCAGTAGCGCTTGTAAAAGAAATGGAGAAAATAGCAAATACAACAAGATTTACCCCTTTTTTTGAAATATCCCCCCAGAGATGGTCAACCCCGGGCCAAAAGCCATGGAAACCATTATAGCACCCTCTTTTACTGAAGGGTCATTAAGAATTTCTTGCCATACATGAGGCAAGGTAGCTGATGACATGTTTCCATAAGAAAATAAAACTTTCTTTGTATGTCTTATCTGCATATCGTCAAGCCCAAGACGCTCCTGAATTTGCTGGATGATTTTTGGGCCTCCTGGATGAATCGCAAATAGGGAATTTCTCAAAAGATATGGGTAGTCTATGTTTGCCAAGGAGGCTAATTGTGTTAAATACTCTATCAAATATTTGGCGATTTTTGCTGGCACATCTCTACTCAGCTTCATACCAAACCCCCAATCTTGACAAATCCATTGCATACTATCCATAGAGCCAGGGATAATCACCTCTTTAAGCGAAAGTGTTTGCAGCGAAGGGATCTTTGGATACTCCCTTGAAACTGTGTATTTAATGAACCCATCTGCGAAAAGACTTTCAATGAGTAGTTGCTCTTTACTGTGGTTGGCAGGATTCATATGCAGCGTACAAAATTCCGTGTGGACCACATCGGAATGCATTTCAGAACCAAGGGCTATACGAATAGCGGGAAATGCCCCATAGCAACCCATATGATAGGAATGGGTAACTACGGTATCCTTTGCTTCCAATTCTGAGACAATTCTTTGAGCGGGGCTCGGCGCTACATATCCAGTGCATGACACATGAACGATATGGGGTGGAAGATCCCTGGCGGCATATATCTTTTTAAAAATTTCTAACCCCTCAGTATTAAAAAATTCCATTTTTTTTGATAAGCCTAGTCCCTTTATTAAAGATGAAACCGAAAAATGAGTCCTTGTCTCAATATCCTCTTGCCAAATATCAGGCATCTGAATGCCGCGTTGAGAGATTTTATCGGGACCTAATCCAAAAGAGAGGATTTTTTCTTGAATCTGAGCATGCAACTGCATCTCTTCTTCCTTCGATAAATCCTTAAGCCTTGCTTCAAAGGAGGAATGGGCATGAGCTATCCACTGATGACAATCTTTTTGCGCTATTTCATGATTGGGATGCACTTTTTTAAAAGAGCTAAGATAGCCTGTATTCATCTTAAGGTAACCCATAAAAAACTGCTTAATCCCAAGGTAATATCCTCACTGATTTTTGGATGAATCCCCTTCGTCGAGCGATTGGTTAAAGAGGTTTGGTAAAAGTAGTGACAAGGTATAATTTAGTTTTCTTCAATAGTCAACGGTGTTTTTTAATGGATTGCCTCAAAAAGCAAATTAGACAAAAACACCCTGTTGAATTCATAAGGCATTAAGTAAGAATAATTAAACAAATAATTCCTTTTTTAATACATCATCTAAAATGCGATAATTTCACCTATAATTCAACAATTTATCAAAAATTAATATTAAAAAGTTAATATTAATTTAGGATAAATTAAAAATGATGTAAATTATGACATTATCAATTAATAACCTTCCAAATATTAATGATATTCAAAGTATTCTGGCGTTGTTGCGTAATTCCTTTCAAGGAGGCTTAAGCTAAAGAACTTGAGATCAAATATTTTATTGATAAAAAGAAAGGCTCATGCCTAGACTAGATAATCGCTAAAAAACCTACGTCTATTTATGAGCCAGAAAATTAAGAATTGGTCTGAATATAACAAGTCTTTGATTAATCGTGGAAGCTTAACTTTTTGGATCTCCGAAGATGTCGTCCGATCCTGGAGGTCTTCGAAAAAGACTTCCAGGGCGGGAAGGCCTGAAAAATACTCTGATTCTGCCATTCAAGCAATCTGTATGGTGAGGTTCTTTTTTCATCTTACTCTTCGTTCTACCGAAGGGTTTATTCGTTCGTTATTTAATATGATGCAAATCACGCTGCCTGTTCCATCCTATTCTAGAATTTCAAGAAGA
>JBEIFG010000139.1:0-4504 GCA_040382555.1 Chlamydiales bacterium
AGTCCAGGGTGGATATGATATGGTGATCTTTTTTTTCTTAGACGCGTTTGGTTGGTGTTTTTTTGAGAAATACGCCGGAAGATACCCGCTCCTTCAGCGCTTTATGCATCAGGGCATCGTATCCAAAATTACCTCTCAATTCCCTTCCACCACAGCAGCTCATGTAACCACCGTTTCTACCAATCTAGAAGTGGGCCAGTCAGGTGTATATGAATGGTACTATTACGAACCTGTCGTAGATAGAGTCATTGCTCCTCTACTTTTCACCTTTGCTGGGGAGAAAACTTTAGGTAAGTTAGAAAAAGCGGGTATAGAACCCCATATGCTTTTTCCAAATTACACTTTCTACCAACGCTTAAAAACTTTAGGTGTCGATTCCTATGTGGTGCAGCCTGAAAATATTGTGGGCTCCCCATATTCAAAAACAATGACCAAAGGGGCCCATCCGATTGCTTACTATCGCCTAGAAGAGGGTTTAAAAACAGTGGCAGAGAGTCTTTTGAGTCCAAGTGAAACTAAGTCTTTTTTTTCCATATATTTTCCGGATATTGACTCAGTGGGTCATAGATCAGGAGTGAATTCTCAAGAATTCGATAGTGTCGTTGACCGCTGCTTAACCGCTATAGAGGAAGAGTTGATGAGCGTACTTAGTCTATCCCACAAAAAGGTTGCCTGTCTTTTAAGCGCAGATCACGGCATGGTGGAAGTCGATCCTAAATCCACGATATTTTTAAATCTAATTTATCCTGAATTATCCGCTAAAATGCAATCCAATAAGAGGGGAGATTTAATAGTGCCTGCCGGGTCTTGTAGAGATTTTTTTCTTCACATTCAGCCTGAATTCATCGATGAAGTAGTCGCTACTCTTTCCCAAATGCTTCAAGGTAAAGCAGAGTGCTACCCGGTATCGGAGCTCATAGATAAAGGCTTTTTCGGAACTCTTCCTGTGGCAGACGTTTTTCTTCAAAGGGTAGGGAATGTGGTGGTTTTACCGTATGAAGGGGAGTCGGTATTTTGGTATATAAAAGGTAAGTTTGAACAAAATTTTGTAGCAGCTCATGGCGGTCTAACAAGAAAAGAAATGGAGTCTGTTTTCTTGTTTTACGCTAAAGTGGATTAAAACTCGTTAAGGTGCCACAAATCTAAGCATCGTCCTGTGTACTAAACCATATCTCCATACATGAGGCTTTTTAGCTAAATCCCAAGCCTCGTCGAAAATTTGCTTGCTTGCTGTAGAGGCTAATTCCTTCGCCGTCGAAGCTAATCCTTCTTGAAGAGAGGCAAATGGATGAATATTGAGTTGTTTCACATGCCTTGTGTGCTGAATTTGCCGGTCGATAGCATCAAGCAAGGAATTAATGTCAGCCAGATTCCCTTGTGTCACAAGTCTTTGAAGCTCACGGATAGATTGTGTAAAGGGGAGGGCATACTTTCTATCATAGAGGGGAAATTCGGAGGCAATTTCTTGGCTATATTTACATGATTCCTCAAGCTTTTTAAGCTTTTTTAGGCAATGCCGAATTCTATCAGGAATATGTTCTTTATTAGGGGTTCTTGAAGTATTTACAAGTTCTTGCATCACATCTTTGAGCTTATCTATGTGTTGATTGAAGTGGTTTTGTTTTGATGGAGATGGGTTTTTAAGGGTATCATCGATTACTTGGTGTAGGGTCTTACGGATAATCCTTCCACTTAAAGAAGAAATTCGATGTTCCAATGCTTGCATTTCTTCGATGGTGGGTTTTTCATCAGATTCTATAGACTCATTGATAGACATGATAATATTAGCTAGTCTTTCGTGAATATTTTCCGGACTACGCAAGATGTGAATAGATTGATCTAAAAGTCGGGCTATAGCCTGAGCACTCCAATCAATGGTTACTCCATAAAAAGTGTTACGAAGGGTTCTGATGAGGTTAGAAGGATTCCCTGCTCTGTTTAGTGAGTCATGTTGCTCTAAAACATCGTATACGTTTTTAACAAGTGAGCTTAGATGTTTTACATTTGATATGGGAGATGTTGAGCTTACTATCTGCGGTTGTTCAAGCTGTTCCTGGATTTGCTCGAGTAAATTATAGATGATCTCATTTAAGGCATGGGTATAACCATTTTGATTAATTTTATTCATGGAAGTTTCGACAATCTGTTCTACAGTTTTGCTTCTTCTAAGAATAAAAACGAGTAAGCGACTTAAGCAAAAATTACCTATACCTTCTGCTACTCGAACTACAGGAGAGATCAGATTTCTTAAGATGAGTTGAAACTTGCAAAGAGCGGGATATGTCAAAGTGCCACTTTCTATTGTTTCATTAATTCTTGTGGATGCGAGTCTCCAACCTTCTGCCCACCCTAACTGAGGCATGATCTTATATACAGCTTCATCACCAAAGGATGTATATAAAGTCTGCTTTGTAAAGCCTTTATTACACTCTTTTCTGCTAAGGTCCTTATCAATTAAAGCATCGGGGTGATCTGTCATGACTTTGGGGTTTTGAATACGGAGTAAAGACCCCTTCAGGATATTTAAAAAGGCATTGGCCTCGTAAATGATACTATCGTGCTGTTTTCTCATCATTTCATCAGAGCTGGGTAGGACAGAATTAATGATTTTATCTTCTAAACCATTCAAAAAACGGGTAAGAACAGAGCGAGTAAATAAACTAGCTATTGCAAATGTGGATGTAGCGATCCACCGGCGGTAAAATGGAATATTCTGATTATTTACATAAGATCTAAAATTGCTGGATATGTCAGTTGGGGTAAGCATACTGCCTTCTTTTCTCATGATATCCGCTTGATCCTTTTCCTCGATGGTCAGACCAGACAGGTAGCATGCAGCTTGTAAAGCGGTTAATCCTGTCGCATTTATGATTAACCGCTCAGTTTCAAATTGCAGCATTCTCTGGAAATCCGGGGTGGGTGCTTGGTCTAGACTGCGTGGAAGATCATCAAGAATTTCATTTCGTATCGGTAAAGAAGGAGTAGAATCATTGGCAATGGGCAGTTTTACAGAAAGAAAGCCATGCAAATTTAAAAGAACTGGGGAATTTTTATCCCCGCCATCTAATATATCTGCCACGCTTTTTTGCAATTCGGTAAGAGATTGATGGTTTGTTGACCAACTTTTTAAGGCTTGAATGATGTTTTCAATTGTTATCTTTAACTCAGGGTCATCTTCCCAAACTAATAGTTCACGTTGAAAGACAGCCTCAAGCCGCTGCACGCAGCCGCTCTTTAAAGCTGAATGAATGTAATTCCATATCTTTTCTTTCATGCCACCTTCGGATAAGAGGCTATCTTTTTGTTGCACCCCATCCAATAACCCATCTGCAAAAGTTCGCACAGCCTGGCCTGACACCTCTCCGGCCGATTGTAACGTTTGTTGAGCGAGATTACTTACCGTGCCAGTCAGTGTTGTGATGGGATTGGTAATATTTTGTGTCCAAAGATCCCCTGCAACTCCTGCTATGCGATCCAAAAAGCTTCCTTGCTCAGATGGTGGTACTGACATAAATAACCTCTTTTAAGTAATTAAATTATTTTAAAATGTATTATTTAATTACGTTTAATTTTCTTTTAATAGATATTATATTGGTTTTATTTTTTTATTAGAAGTTATTAGTAATTTTAATTGTATTTTTAATATTTTTTGAAATTAAATTTAAACTTTTAATTTGACAAAATAATAAAACGTAAATAAACTCAAAATAAAAGATAGCTCTAAACTTATGGAGTGAATCAAAAAAATACTAAAGTTTAAAAAGAGGGATACTTTATGAAGACAGCAACATTAAAGGTGAGCCAGCCAAAGTTGGAATCGCCAGTTTTTTCCAAGATGGCGGCAGCATCTGCCACAGACCACATACTTTCGCATCAGGCAAAGCAATTTTTCATTCGAGATGAACGGCATGAATTCTATGGGGGTAAGGATCGAAAATCATTACAATCTAGCAGTTTAATTCGGGTGCGAGAATTGCATGAAGCGAACGATAATTTACAAAGACAGATCGAAAGATGTCAGCAGGAGTTACTTCAATCACAAGATCCTTTATCCATTCATGCAGAAATAGAGCATTGTGAGATCATTTTAGCGAGAAATACTGGGGAGATTCTAAATATTTATTCAGTAAATGAAGCCAGATTGAGAAGAATCTCAGAACTTCAAGCTAGAAATTTAGAGCTAGAGGAACAAATGAGAAATTCCCAAAATCAATTTATCTCTACAAGAGATATGAATGAAAGAACGCAATTTGCTACCGATTTTTTCTTACATAAATCTACACACGACCGCAACTTAAGTGAAATAAAATTGCTATCTTTAGATTAATCATCTCCCTCCGTCAAGGCCGCTTGCTGTATTTTTACAGCAGCGACCGAGACGTTTCATAGCCCCTAATCCTTCTCTGGATTTTCTTTGCCAATAATATCTTTGCTATGCTCTATTGTAGAATTTGATCCAAAAAAACCCTGAGGACTCCTTGGATTTTTTTATAAAAGCCATTTG
>JBEIFG010000140.1:0-4500 GCA_040382555.1 Chlamydiales bacterium
AAACATTTAGTTACTTTAATTCCAGCTTGTAAAAATGAAGAGCAATCCTTTAAAATTGCAGCAAAAAACATCAAAATCAAAAATTTAAGTTTACTCAATGAGACAATTAGAAACCTTTTTTATACGCACCTACGGGTGTCAGATGAATGAGCTTGACTCTGAAATTATGGTAGGTCAACTCGAAAAACGAGGCATGAAAAGAATAGACGAGGAAACAGATGCGGATTTACTTATTTTTAACACCTGTTCAATCCGAGATCTAGCAGAAAGAAAAGTACTCGGCAAGTTAGGACAACTTGGAAGAATGAAAGCCAAACGCTCTATTATAGGGGTTACTGGTTGCATGGCCCAAGCAAAAAAAGAGTCGATATTTAGAAAGCTACCTCACGTTGATTTTGTCATTGGAACCAATAATATTAGCGACTTAAATCACGTCCTCGATGAGGTTGTCGGCAGCGGAAAGCAGATGCTTCGCACAGACACCCAGTTTGAAGAAAACTTAGACTATTTAATCGCTAAAAGGGATGATCCGGTAAAAGCTTATGTTTCTATAATTAGAGGTTGCGATAAATTTTGCACCTACTGCGTGGTACCTTATACGCGAGGTCAGGAAGTATCAAGAGATCCGGAAAGCATTGTCGAAGAGTGCAAGCAGCTAGTAGATAAAGGATATAAAGAAATCACTTTACTAGGGCAAAACGTCAATAGTTACGGAAAAGATAAACCAGAGTGGAATTGTTTATTCCACGATTTACTTTACCGATTAGACAAGATCCCAGGTCTCGATCGTGTGCGCTTTATGACAAGTCATCCCGTTGATATAACCACCAATCTAATGTATGCAATCCGTGATCTTCCTTCCATATGCGAATTCGTCCATTTTCCAATACAAGCTGGTTCCTCAAGAATTTTAAAAAAAATGCACCGTATTTATACCAAAGAACAATATCTTGAAAAAGTCGACCAGCTGCGCCAGATTGTTCCGAATGTTTCACTTGGTACCGATATCATTGTAGGCTTTCCGACTGAAACCGAGGAAGAGTTCCAGGAAACCTATGATGTATTTAAGCAAATAGCCTACTCAGTAGCTTTTATTTTTGCATACAGTCCAAGAAAAGGAACACCTGCATTCCGCTGGAAGGATGACATACCTGAAGAAGTCAAACAAGAGCGTTTGCAAAGATTATTGCAGCTGCATAATGAAATATGCTTGGAAGAGAGAAAGACTATGTTAGGAAGTGCGGTTGAGGTCTTAATTGAAAGATTTGATAAAGAACACAACCAGCTAAAAGGACGCACTCGCTGCTGGAAAAATGTAATTATTCCAGGTAGTGAATCTTTAGTTGGCACCTTGCAGTCTGTAAAGTTGCACAGCTTTAGCCACCAAACCCTGCTTGGGGATATAAATGTTCCTTCTACGAAATTGATTTTAAATTCATAATTTCAATACGAAAGTCTAATCTAAGATTTATGCAAAAAGATCAAATCTTAGATTAGACGGATCTACTGAGATTACTTTTTATAGTTCAGCGTTAAGCCTATAATTTTGATCATAGCAAGGCCTGCTAATAACCAAGCTATGGTGTAATCAACCATACTTATTATGACATATAACCCTGAATCACCTTTCCAAAGGTACGATGGAAAAATTCCTAGTAGAGAGACGACCACTCCACCTATAAGGGTTACGTAAAATACTTTTGGCCAGTATTGATTCCCCTTGGTGCGTATCACTATCCATCCGATAATATAAGCTGTAAATAGTTGAGAGATAAATGAAAAAACTAATGATACTCTCATATCACCTAACCCATGCTTAACTACAGTCGCATAGACAATAGGACCTTTTGAAAAAATATTTTGCTTAGATGCTTTTGAATTCATTCCTTCTTTTTCATATGGGTTAGGCAATAAATAGATCCCATCGACTTGGGCGTGGGATTGAATTACCTCCGCTACCTTTTCTTCATTGGTAAAGGATTGAAAAATATATTTTGGCCATCCAATAACTCCCCAAGAAAAAATACTCCACACGAAAGCAATTATCCCTCCGACAATTGCTGCCTTCAATAAAACTTTATTCATACCTCTCTCCTTAAATCGATAGTTTCTACCCTCCTGTTATAATAAATATTTTAAATTGTCTATATTAACGTATAAATGTAATTTAATATTTATAAATTTCATTTGATTAGATTATAATATGGTATTATCAAATTACATTCTTATGATAAAAAATTTAGATATATTTAATATCGCGCAAAACCTGCTAAAAAGCTCTTGCTTCAGCAAAATTCAATATGGTAAAAAATTTCTTGATTTTACACCTTACTACTCCATTCCCACAGCAAGTAAATTGAGTCATTGCTTTCAAAGCAAAAAATACCATGCTAAAACGCACACAAAAAATCGCAATGTATTTTCTTGGATCAAAACAATCGCTAACTGGCTAAATTATCAAAAAACTCAAGATATTCCACTATTCAATCCTTGCACATCCTACCCAATGAGCTTGAAAGTACCTCATCTGCCTGAACCAAGCTTTTTTTCGCATAAACCACCTAGATACTTATTTTTTAAAAATATCTCTATGAGTTTAGAAGATTCTCATCCCAATCTGCTTAAAGAAGTGCCCTCGAACCAAGAAATACACGTCAAAGATCATCAAGAAATTAAGAAGATCCTAGAAAATAGGATCAACTTATCAGGTATACTGCGCAAAAGCCAGGATGGATACATCTATTTATGTGTAGAAAAAAGAAATTTTAATTTTGACAAGCTTATTTTGGATCAAATCGATACTGATGCTGAAAATAAGCTGGTAAGTTATTTAGATAGTTTATCCATTCCCGTAGCTACTGAAGATGAAAGCATAAGAGCTAAACATTTAGGAATCTTTCATGAAATTGGTAAAACCTATTCATTTAAAATAGAGGATATATTTGAGACTTTCTTTCAGCAAAACAGAAATAAAATTCGATTTTTTTATGCCACAGTTTCATCCACAGGATTGACTGATTTTAGAGAGAAATATCTTTTGCCATCTCGTCTTCATGGGCACAGTTTTCACATTCTTCTTGCAGCTAAGGTAGAGATCGCCTCGGATGCTAAGGCCTTAACATTTCGCTTAAATATATCCTGCTTTGCTGCCTAGAGAAGAGCTGTAAAATCATTTTCTGTAAGAATTTTGATCTGTAGTTTCTTTGCTTTATCTAATTTTGATCCAGCATCATCGCCCGCTAAAAGATAATCTGTATTTTGACTCACCGAGTTGCTTACCTTCCCACCCCGCTGCTTAATTAACTCTGCCGCTTGGTTTCTAGAATAATTCGATAATGTACCAGTAAGTACAAAAAGTTTTCCTACAAAACAATGATCCATATTTTGTATTTTTTCTATTTTTTGAGGAGTAACTCCATTATCTAATAGGCGTTGTATTTGTTTTAAGTGAGTTGCGTTTTGAAAATACTCCACTACTGCATGCGCAACTTTTTCACCAACCCCATCAATTTCCATCAGTTCTGCTTGAGACATATGACTCAATCGATGCAAATCTAAAGCTTTCTCTGCTATTAACTCAGCTGTTCCTTCCCCAACATACTTGATACCCAAGGCTAAAATAAATCTGGCTAATGTGGGATATCTTGATTTTTGAATACTATCAATTAAATTATTCACTGATTTTTCTTTGAAGCCATCTAGTTGATAAAGTTGTTCCGGCTTTAAAGAATAAATATCTGATATGGTTTTCACAAACCCATGCTGCATAAGCTGGAGAACTACTTTTTCTCCAAGATGAGAGATATCCATAGCATCTTTACTGGCAAAGAATATAATTTTTCTTAGATTTTGCTCTGGACATAGCTCTGTGTTAGGGCATCTTACCGCAACCTCTCCCTCGGTATGTATAACTTCCGTTCCGCAGCTTGGACAATGAGCCGGCATTCGCCATGGGTAAGAGTCTTTTCGCTTAGAGAGCACTACTGAGACTACTTTCGGTATAACGTCTCCACCTTTTTCAATAATAACTTCATCTTCAATCCGGATATCTTTTCTATCAATCTCTTCTTGATTATGTAAGGTAGCTCTCGAGATAGTACTTCCAGCTAAAAAAACTGGTTGTAGTTCAGCAACCGGAGTTAAAACTCCCGTTCTACCTACCTGCACAGAGATCTCTAGAATTTTAGTTACCGCCTGCTCGGGGGCGAATTTATAAGCTACTGCCCAGCGGGGAGATTTACCAGTCGTTCCTAAATCATCATAGAATTTTCTTTGATCTACCTTAATTACTATCCCATCAATGTCAAAAGGAAGCGAGGTTCTTTTCTTTTCAATACCACGGGCAAAATCTAAAATTTGATCTACATTTTCACATTTTCTTCTATGATGATCTTCAAAAACAGGCAATCCAAATTCTCGAAGCAGATCGTGGCACTCATGCTGGGAGGCCACTAAAACACCCTCTTCTTCTGCTATAGCATAAAAAACGATAGATAATTT
>JBEIFG010000141.1:0-4429 GCA_040382555.1 Chlamydiales bacterium
GCAGGCAAGCTTTTGGCGCAGATTTTTAGTTTTATTTAAATGAGTAAAGAGTAGAGCGGACTCCATTTTAAGCTCGCAAGAAGCCAAATGATAGCTTTGCCGCGTGCTTTGCTCTGCAAGCGTATGTTTAGGGGTGCTTTTGTGTTTTTGCTTAAAGAGGTGGTAAAGGAAGCTGAACAAGGTGGGGGAATCATTATTTTCACCTTTAATCAGCTTGATTACGTACTGCTGATCTGCAGAAGTAAATACAAAAGAATGGTGCCCTTGCGATAGGTAAGTGTAGGGCTGGTGCAAGGCAACAGCTAACTCTCTTTGCTCCTCTAGTGTTAAAGGGGGAGGGGTGAATGCTTCATCGAATTTTCGATGGGACGTGATTGCTTTTAGAGAAAAACCATCTGTTTTCTCATATTCGCGCTGTTTCATTCCATAAAACACTAGAAAGCATGAAGTGGCAATAGAAGTAACTAGAAAAAATAGATTGGATATTTTCATTGGATGTTTCATCTTAGAGAAGGTGTTGTTGTTGTATGAGATAGTCTGCAAGAGATGGATCTTTTTTTTGTAGCCAATGATAAAGATGGCTTGTAATTTGGGAAATATCTCTTTGAAAAATAGAGGGGTCTTGCCTGCTGGCATCTTTGGAAAATCTACCGATATCGATTTGAATAAGCTTTCCCTCTGCTACACCAAAATTGGTAGCAAGCTCGGGATCGGAATCGTAAAATCCCTTAACAGACCTTTGTTTTAAAAAGGCAAGAAGATCGAATATATATTTTTTTGCAAGATCCTCTTGCTTGGTATCTATAAGCGATTGTAGTAAATCCATAAATAAATCAGCTCGCCTTTGTAACACAAATCGCATTCCTTGCAGTGGAATCCGGTGCCGAACGTTAATTTTATCGTATAAAGTCACCACAGAATCAAGTGTTTTAGAGTCACTGAGCTGAAGATAAAGAATGCCGGTATTTTCCTTGAAATGCTCATGAGCAATCGCATAGCTTACAAAATCTTGATTTTGAGAATAATCTTTATGTTGGCGCCGGGTTTTAATGTATTTGGTCAGGGATACATCCAAGCCGATGCGCGGCGGCTCTAGGCGGTGCATGCGAAAAAATTTGAGTACATAATTTTGATCTTTAGATACAAAAGCATAGCTCTGGGTTCCTTTGGCTAAATAGGTAAACGGCTGCTTAAGGATATCTTGAATAGAAAGAAGATCATCGCTTGTATAGGAGGGTATTTCAAAGGCTTTGTAAAGCTCTTTGTAGGGAGTGATGTTGGATACTAAAAAACCATCTGTGCGAGACATACAAAAATTCTTTGTGCCTATCAACAGCAAAGAACCGATTGCAGTCGTGAGTAGTCTTTTAATGGTGATATTCATTCTGTTTTTCCTTTCAAAGGCAAGAGTTGGCGATTTGGTGCCTAGCCGTCAACTTCTTCAATGATTTCTAGTAAAAAGCCGGCAAGCTTAGGATCTCTTTGATCTAGCCATTTTTTCAGGGGGTCCGTGGCTCGGATGATGTCATCTTTATAGATACCAGCGGATTTTCTTGTTTCGTCTTTTCTATATCTTCCCACATCGATTTGGACCGGCCTTTCCTCAATAAAACCAAAATTGGTCAAAAAATCAGGGTCTTTATCATAAAATCCAAGTTGCGATCTCTTTATAAGGAAAGATACAATTTCTTTTAGGGTAAACCGGGCAAAACTTTGATCCCCCTCATGGATAGCCTTTTCTAGCCGGGATAAAAAGGCAGTAGCCCTTTTTTGGATAATAAATTTAGTTATATCTGCATCTAAGACCAGACGCACGCCAATTTTATCATAAAGAGTTAATTTTTTTGATAGATGCTCTGTGTGATTTAAATGGGTATACATTAGGCCAGTATTTTCTTGTAGACAACTTTGAGCAAATTGATAACTGGTAAAATCTTGCTCAAGACAGGTGGCATATTTCTCCATTTTTTGATTTTTGTAGGAAGTAAAAGGACCAATAGAAGGTAAAATTCTTAGCAGAAAAGGGGGAATGTACCGCCTTTTTTGGAATAATTTCAGTACGTACTGGTTATCCTCAGATGCAAACACGTAACACTGAGCCCCCTTGGCTAGATAGTAAAAAGGGTGGCTGAGAATTTCTTGCAGCTGTCTTTCTTCTGGAAGCGATAGTGCAGGAGTTTCAAAGGCAGAACAATAAGGAGTGTCAAATGTAATTCTTCGTACTGAGAAATTATCTGTCTGGGATTTGCAAAAGAAATAGGCACTTATAAAACAAGTGCAGAACAGAGCCAAATGGCGGGTGTGCTTACCTTTGAGTTTCATAAAAGTCTTCGGGGTGTTCATTCAAGTGGCACAGTTCAGAGGATAGATACTCTGATAGAGAAGGATCTTTTTGTAAGAGCCACTTTTTGAGTTTAAGGGTAATTTTTTCTATGTCTTTTGCTAGAATGTGATCTTGAGCTCTAGATGGATCTACATAGAACCTACCAATGTCAATTTGCAGGGTTTTTTGATTAGCCACACCGAAGTTGTTAATGATGCGAGCATCTTTATCATAAAATCCAAGTCGTGAGCGTTTGACCAGGTACAGTATTAAATCGTGTATATTTTTTTTGGCAAGAGTATAGTCTTTATTTTCAATAGAGGAGGCTAAAGCTGTAAAAAAAAGATCTGCTTTTTTTTGCAGAATAAAAGGAATACGGTCAAGCTTTACAGTATGTTTAATTTTGATTTTGTCGTAGAGCGTTACTTTTTGATTCAAAGAGGTATCTGGGTTAAGCTGCATATAAAGAAGGCCTGTGTCTTCTTTTAAGTGTTCATAAGCAAACTTGCAGCTAATAAACTCCTCTTCTACATTACGAAAAAGTTTACTCATCCTTTTGGAAAATAAGGGCTGCATACCATCGGGGATGGGCAGGTATCGTATCCACTTAGGAGGAGTTCTTCTTTTATTCATCCGAAAAAATTTAAGGATATACTTTTTATCCTCGGACACAAACACATAAAATTGTCCTCCCCGGTCCAGATAGGTAAAAGGCTGGCTTAATGCATCTTTAGCTAAATTATGTTCTTCTTCCGGCAGGGAGCTAAGCGTGTATTTATTGTCATAGGGTAGAGTTGAAAAAATATGAGATAGGGCAAATCCGTCTGTTTGTTTTTTGCAAAAATTAGCAATACACATACAGGCGTAGATTGAGACTACAAGGAGGAAAGTTCTGAATAAAAAGCGCTTCATAAAGGGTTACGGTCGACATTGTATTCGACACTTGATTCATTTTATACTAAAGAGGGTAGCTAACTTTAGTGGTAATGTCAATTTTTTTTACAGGCTCAACTTAATACACTAGAGGATCCCAAAGGTGGGCTGGATCAAAAAAACTAGCAATTTAAAAATTATTCCTTTATTGAATTGAATAAAAATATTTTTAAATTCATGGAGGTTTTTATGCCATCAGAAACACATGCTGACTTAGCTCATTCCTTTCAAGTGCCAATAATTCTTAAAGGTCAAAAAGCGCTGGTAACTGGCGCTAATTCAGGGATAGGTATGGCGGTGGCCATAGCTTTAGGACAAGCTGGTGCAGATGTGTGTGTGAATTATTTCGTAGGGGATGAAGCAGCCGGGGATGTAGTTAAGAAAATTAAGAGCTACGGAGTAAATAGTTTTGCCCACAAAGGAAACGTAGCAAATGAAGCAGATGTGCTTGCTATGTTTGATAAGGTAAGAGAGCAATTTGGCACTTTAGATATTTTAGTAAATAATGCAGGGATACAGAGGGATGCACCCATTGAGCAAATGACGCTAACGCAGTGGAACGAGGTAATTACCACGAATCTTACGAGTCAGTTTTTATGTTCGCGAGAAGCGATTAAAGAATTTAAAAGAAGGGGACTGAGGCCAGAAGTCTCTGTAGCAGCGGGTAAAATTATCTGTATGAGCTCAGTGCACCAAATGATACCTTGGGCGGGGCATGTGAACTATGCTGCCTCCAAAGGAGGCATTCATTTATTAATGATGAGTCTTGCGCAAGAGGTGGCTCCCAGCAAGATTAGAATCAACGGAATAGCACCTGGAGCTATAAAAACTCATATCAATCAATCTGCTTGGAGTACGCCTGCTGCAGTAGATTCTTTAATGCAACTGATACCTTACAAAAGAATAGGTTTGCCTGAAGATATAGGTCGCTGCGCTGCATGGCTGGCATCAGATCAAGCGGACTACATTACAGGGACTACCATATTTGTAGACGGAGGGATGACATTATTTCCCGGTTTTGCCACTGGTGGATAGTTCAGTTGAGTACATAAAGGTTGCAGGGCTAAATAAACCCTTTTTTATCTTTCTTGCTTATTAAAAAATAAGCAAGAAAGTAATGGATATAGCTTATATGCAATCCAGATTGGCTTATCTTTAAGACAAATCAGAAGC
>JBEIFG010000142.1:0-4423 GCA_040382555.1 Chlamydiales bacterium
AACAGCTCTAAGATACGATTAACTTTCATCGCCTCTGCAAGCTGAAAGCAAAAGCTTTGGTTGCCTAAAAAGAATTTACAACCCTTAATCCAAGCCGCTAGCTGATAAAAATCATCAACCTCAAGCCTTGGGATATCCAAGTCCCAAGTTCTGCAAAATAAATCCCTTTCGTTTTCAAGCCCAGCAAATACAAGCTTGTCTTGGTGTTCCTTTAAAAAAAAGTAGTTAATAAGATGATTTCTGTAGCGCTGGGTAAAGTTTATAATAATCTTGTCATTCTTCTTTGCCTTGACATTTAAATAAGGTTGGGAAAGGTCAGAGGCCATCTGGGGAAAAACATAATTAAACCATCTGTTAAGACTTCCTCTTGGTTGATTCGTGTATCTTTCTTGCCTAATTAAATCAAAGTCAATATCCACGACTTCCCCCGCATACTTACAAAAATCTTCTATGTATGGCTGGGAAGTTATGAGTCTTTTTAAATTATCAAACATATAGTCCGACATACATATCGGCTCATCAAATTCATTTTTAAACGGGTGTATACTCCCATCGTATCCAGCCCCCGGCATACCTATTCTTTGGTACACTATCGTTTTCCTGCCCGTATCTTCCCACATCTTCTTAAGTCCTGCCATAAAACTAATCAGGTCTCCAGAAGGCGAAGATGTTTTACACTTTAAAGGATTTTGCATAATTTTGTTAAGATATTTCGCAAGCGTTTGCGAAGAGTTTTCTTCACAGCTTAAATTGTTAAAAAATGGCAAATCTTTTCTTGGTGCAAGTCTATGGTATAGACGCACCCGGTGGAGCGACTGAAATTGCGGCTGCTGGCGGACAAGCTAACTTGTTTGCTTCTCAAAGCCAAATTCATGTTTATCCAACAACTCAGACAAGAGGTGTAGCTCAAGTACAATGTAACGCTGTTGTTGAAGTTCTTCCACAGGGATTGAATCAAATCTCTACGAAGTACTTTACTGACAGAACTGTTGCTCAAGTACAGACCTTGGCTAACGCCTAATTGGATTTTTCCAATTGAAAAAGTCCGGCCCATTGTGGTCGGATTTTTTATTATAGGGATTGATTAAGCGCGGCAAGCTCTTCTTGCTTTGCCTGTAATTTGTTAGCCACTTGTTCTTTTAGAAACTTTAAAACCGCAACCTGTTCGGCAACGTCTCCCTTGTTAAGCTCTTTTACAAGCTTATCTACGTTAATTTTCTCTTTCATTAGTCTATGTATTTGTTTGTGATAAAATAAGATACGAGCTGCGTGGTATTCTTGCAATTAAACTTTGCCCTAAGTAACTGTAGCTTGTAGGCGAATGTGTTTTTGTTGAGTCCCAGTTTTTCGGCCACACCCTTGGCTTTTTCGCCCGTTGCAAGAAGTCTAACCCATTTTACTTCCTCTTCGCTTGGCAAAGGGGGAGTGTATGTTTCTGCGTTTTCCATACTGCAAAAATAAGCATTAAAAAGAATTTTACAAAAAATTTTACAATTTATTTGGTTAACCAATTTTTTTATATATTTTTGTTTAGATTTTGATTAAATAAGATAGTTTATTATATTAGTAGCCGATTATGGGCATAGAACAGATAAGAGAATTAAAAAGGCAAGCAGGAGTTCCCAAGACGCCTAAAAAATATTCTATTCCCAAAAAATCAAAAAAGAAATTACAAGAAGAAAAAGAAGACCGCAAGCAAAGAGCGGGAGACGATACCGAACTTGTTAAATGGTATAAAGAACGTCAAAAAGAAATGGGTGGTAATTGCGCAGAGTGTGGAAAGCCGACCACGACAAAGATCTATGAGTTGGCCATTCATTCTATTTGCCACCTACTTGCAAAAAGAAAAACAGTAGCACCAAGCGTAGCTACACATTCTAACAATTGGATTGAGCTTTGTCCAGATTGCCACTATAAGTTTGATAATAGTGCGTGGGAAGATATAGCGAAGTGGGGGTGCTGGCCAGAAATTAAAGAAAGATTACAAATACTTTACGGAGATTTGGCGGATGATGAGCGCCGCCACTTCCCAGACATAGCGCTATGAAAACTTATATAATCGTATGTTCAGTTATTTGTTGTATTGTAATATACAAAGCATTTAAACACACATTTTTTGATAAATAATAAAATTATGGAAACGAAAAAAAAGGGACGTAAGCCATTAAAGGAAGGAGATAAAGTAATGCTTGTGTCTGTTTATTTAAAAAAAGAAGATAAAGAAGCTGTTGTTGCTAAGTACGGATCTGTAACCAATGCAATAAAAGAAGAAGTGTTGCCAAGACTTGATCTCCCTAAAAACGCAAATATATGATACGCAAAAAAACGGTTTGGGTTAATGGATGCTTTGATATACTGCATCCGGGACACTTTGAACTTCTTCGTTATGCAGCAACGCTTGGTAATCTGCACGTAGGTATAGATTCTGACGACAGGGTTAGAAAAGCTAAAGGCCCGGGCAGACCAATACACGATGAAGGGTTTAGGGCTGATATGCTATCCGCTTTTTCTTTTATTAAAAAGGTTTACATCTTTGAAACCGACTGGGATTTACGATCAATTACAAAAAAATTAAAACCCGATTTTTTGGTTATTGGTGATGAGTATAAAGACAGAACCATAATTGGAGCAGAAAACGCAAAGAGAATTGTGTTTTTCCCAAAATCATTACACTCTACTACAGAAGTAATAAACAAAATTAAATATGGATAAAAAACCAATTTGTTCGGAATGTGATATGGTAAGTAAAGGTTGGGGGTTTGAGCTTATCATAGTAAACAATGACAAATACTGTGGGAAATGCCTTGTTTTCAAAAAGGGGTATTCTTTTTCAATGCATTATCATTTAATTAAGCAAGAAACTTGGTATGTGGTTAAGGGGGAGTTTTTATTTTCTTGGATTGATACAGAAACGGGTGATAAGCACATACAAACCTTGTACGAACAAGACGTTGTTACAATTCCTATTGGTATGCCTCATCAACTAAAGGCGCTTCGTGACGGAGAAATATTTGAGATATCTACACAACATTTTGATTCCGATAGTTACAGAGTATGGAAAGGAGATTAAAATTAAAAGCTAAAGACCTTAGTGTTAGAGACCATATAGCTATACAAGTCTTACCAATTCTTTTAGCAACAGCGACAGATAAAGATTCTCCTGATGAGGTTTGTGATGAAGCTATAAGGATAGCCGACATACTTGAAAAAAAGTTAAATAGTGAATATATACGTAGACATAGACGGAACGATTTGTGATAGTGTTGGGGGAAGATATGATGAAGCTTCACCAATTCCCCAGCACATAGACAAAATAAACGCTCTTTATGAAGAGGGAAATAGAATTACTTATTATACGGCAAGAGGACAGAACTCTGGAAAAGATTATTCTGATTTAACATATAACCAACTTATAGGATGGGGTTGTAAATTTCACGACTTAATAATGAATCATAAACCAGCATACGATTTAATGATATGCGATAAAACCAAGAGGATTGAAGAGTTATGAACTTTTTAGTTATAGGGGAAAAATGTAGAGATGTTTTTGTGTATGGGGAAGTCACAAGGCTTAGCCCAGAAGCACCCGTTCCTATATTTAAACCAAACCGAATTACAGAAAATGGCGGTATGGCGCAAAATGTTTACAATAATCTTTTTTCATTAATAGAAAAAAAGTCAAGCATCATAGGTCATTTTTGCCACGAAGAAATAAGGAAGACAAGATATGTTGATGATAAATCAAATCATTATTTCATACGAATTGACGAAAACGATACATCACGACCAATAGAGTTTACTTCTTATTTTAAAAAAATTATATACGGCGCCGATTGTATTATAATTTCAGATTATGATAAAGGTTATTTATCTCTAAACGATATTTATCAAATTTGCCAAGAAAAAAGAGATGGCGCTATTGTTTTTTTAGATACTAAGAAAAAACTTACCCCTGTAATATTTGATCAGATTGATTTTGTTAAATTCAATGAGTCGGAGTACGAAAAAAATAAAATTTTCGCAGAAGGGTATCTTGATAAAATTATTATTACAAAGGGTGGTAATGGAGCTACTCACAACAACCAAGACTTCCCCAGCACAAAAAAAGTAACCATAGATGTAAGTGGTGCAGGAGATACATTCTTAGCCGTATTAGCCTACTATTATATGCAAAGAAGGTCAATAAACTTTGCTATAGAAAAAGCTAATGAAGCGGCCTCAAAAGTGGTGTCAGAAAGAGGGGTTTCTGTTATCTAAAAAATTTTTTTTGGAAGTTTGGAAAGTTGTGGTGTATATTCGTGTCGCTAAGTTCAGATTTAATGATTTTAACAATTAATATATTTCAAAATACTGGCTCGTCCTGTAGCGTTTCCTTCTCTTCATTGAGTCTGGATTTAGCAGCGTTATAGGCGGGCCAACCTTA
>JBEIFG010000143.1:0-4419 GCA_040382555.1 Chlamydiales bacterium
AGATTATGCATCTAGCGCCAAAGCAACATCTAAAATATCGCCTCTACCCAAAATTTGCGACTCGCACGTCCAGGGAATGTCTAATGCGAAAGCATTTCTAGATCAAATTTCGCTTCATCCCAGGGTTTCTGCGTGGTTTAAATCCATAGAAGCAGGCTTGAAATCAAGGGGAGATCAGTTGGATCAATTTGACCGCGATAGTTTCATTGTAGGGCATCATTTTCCCCATTTACTGCTAAATTATGTGTTCTACGATAAGTTTACCCGTCGCAGAGAGTTTAAGGATCGAACCCAGTTCGATGGTATTTTACTTATTGATGGGCAGAAATATATTTTGGAAGCATCTGTAAATAAATCAAACGAGCTTTTTCATTTTTTTGCTCGCAAGGTAAGCCTGTTTTCTGACTACCTCAAGAATTACGAATTCTCGCTGACGTCGGGATCAAATCATGAGTTTCCACCTCTTGCTTCACCTACTAAAGCTAAGAGCACTGAAACCTCCTTTGCCTCGGAGCAAACCGCTTGTGCCCTTGAGGGGAAAGGTGAGGAATTTTGTGATAACGGCAATATAAAATTTAGCTTTGCAGGGCGTCATTATGAGCTTATCTATTTAGGTCAGTTTTAAAAGCTTTTTGTCAAGATTGCCTAGAGTTTTAAGCAAAATGTCTTTATAGTTCTCGTAAGTATTTTTACGGGGATCTTTTATGATAGCAAATAAGTTTTTGAATGGTAATAAAATTCACTTTACAAGTCTTGGTTGCGCTCGCAATTTGGTAGATTCAGAAGTGATGCTCGGTCTTCTATTAAAAGCTGGCTATGAGCTGACCCCAGATTCTTCTGCAGCCGATTTTTTAGTGGTAAACACCTGCGGATTTTTAGCTTCCTCACGACAAGAATCATGCGATACTATCCAAGAGTTGATCAATACCAAAAAGTCTAATGCCAAACTAGTCGTGGCCGGATGCATGGTTCAAAAACATAAAGATGAGTTAAAAGAAAAATTCTCCGATATTCATTATTACTTAGGATCTGGAGATGTGGAGAAAATTTTAGAGGCTATAGAAGCTCCCATCCATGGCGAGGCTGTCACCTCCGCCAAGTCGTACTTGCAGCAAGGTGAAATCCCAAGAATGCTCTCAACACCCAAGCACTACGCCTACCTCAAAATTGCTGAAGGGTGTGCTAAGCAGTGTGCGTTTTGCATTATTCCGAAGATAAAAGGGCCACTCAAAAGCAAAACCATAGAACAGGTGCTCAAAGAGTTTCATTTACTTTTAGATCAAGGTGTTTATGAAATTATTTTAATTGCCCAAGATCTTGGTGATTGGGGTAGAGAAACGAAAGAAAAGCCAGGGCTGGAAACCCTCCTTAAAGCTATGCTAGCTACCGATAGATCTTTTTGGTTGCGCCTGCTTTACCTGTATCCAGATGAAATTACTGATGAACTTATCCATATTATCCAATCAGATGCAAGAGTGTGCAAATATGTAGATATGCCCCTTCAGCATGTGAATGATGATGTGCTGCAGTCGATGAGACGAAAAACCTCGAAACAGCAAATTGTAGATACTATTACCAAGCTTCGAAAAGAAATTCCTTCTATGGTGATTCGAACAAGTCTGATGGTGGGTTTTCCTGGGGAGAGCCAAGAGCAATTTGAAGAAATGGTGTCTTTTGTGAAAGAGCACCCCTTAGACAATGTAGGAATTTTTCAGTACTCTCTTGAGCAGGAATCCCCCTCTGCTAAAATGGATGGTCACTTGTCTGATGAGGTGAAAAAGTCCCGTTTTGAAAAATTAGCTAAGACGCAGATGAAGGTTTTACGTAAAACGCAAAAAAAATATCTAGGTCAAAAGCTTCAGGTTCTTGTCGAGGGCTACCATCCTGAATCGCCCTATTTGATGGTAGGAAGATTTTTTGGTCAGTGCCCAGAAATCGATGGCCAAGTTATTATTAATGATGGTCGCAAGGTTACGGAATTTGGTAAACTTTATGAAGTGGAAATTACGCAAGTGGCCGATTACGATTTGATTGGTCGCGTTACCGCTTCAATCTCTTTAAAACACAAGAAAGAAAAAAAAGCCTCCCAACCCTTAAGTCTTGTGAGCTAAATGAACTATCCAAAAGTGATCTTAAAACCAGGTAAAGAAAAATCTGTTCGCACCAATAGACATCCTTGGATTTTTTCTGGGGCTATAGATCGAATGCCTTCTCTACAGCCAGGCGATATAGCCGATGTGTATTCTCACACTTTAGAATTCCTTGCTAGAGCCTATGTTCATCCAGAGAACTCGATTGCCGCTCGGATCATCAGCTTTACTACAGAGGATGTTTTTGAGGTAATCAAGGATAAAATTGAAAGAGCAGCAAGATTACGCGCGGCATATATTCCGTCAAATACCACATGCTATAGAGTCATAAACGCAGAAGCGGACGGTCTACCAGGTTTAATTGTCGATCGTTATGCGGATGTTTTAGTCATGCAGGTAAGTACTTGTGGAATGGAGAAGGTCAAAGAGTTCATTGTAAAGACATTACTCGCTTTATTTTCTCCAAGATCTTTGATCGAAAAATCCATGTCTTCAGCCAGATCTCAAGAAGGTCTTGATTTATATCAAGGAGTGGTTGCTGGGGAGCCTGTCGATGAGGTTTTAGTGGAAGAAGAGGGGATTTCTTTTTTTGTATCTATTCCTGATGGGCAAAAGACAGGTCTTTTTTTAGATCACAGAGAAATGAGAAAGTATATCGGCTCATTAGCCAAAGGAAAGAAAGTCCTTAATTGCTTTTCATATACCGGTGGTTTTTCTTTGCATGCCCTATGCAACGGGGCAGAGCATGTGACAAGTGTAGATATTTCGGAAACTGCTTGCCGCTATGCAAAAAAAAACACCTATCAAAATCACATTCCCTCCGATAGACATCGTATAGTCTGTGAGGATGTATTTGAGTTCCTCGGAAATGAAAAGCAGTGGGACTATGATATTGTAATTATCGATCCTCCTGCTTTTGCCAAAAAAAGAAAAGATATTGATTCTGCTACTATAGGGTATAGGAAACTAAATAGTCTGGTTCTATCAAAGGTAAAACAGGGAGCCTTGGTATTAACTTCATCATGCTCCTACTATATAGATTCTCATGCATTTGGTCGTATAGTATTTCAAGCAGGATCTGAGTCGCAAAGAGATATTCGTATACTACAACATCATATTTCGGCATTAGATCATCCTGTTTCACTTTATCACCCGGAAGGAGACTATCTCAAAAGTCTGCTACTCTTTGTTGGGATTTAGCCATAGCTCTTTAAAAAAAAGATGTTGCTAAACTCTTGGCTATGCATATTGAAAAATAGATCCACTCGAATAGATGTAAGGAGGAACTATGAAATTCAAGGTAATTACACCAGCTCATGCCTACTATCGAAATGAGCTTATGCTTAGATGGGAACTGCTTCGCAAACCACTTGGAATGCCTCCTGGCTCTGAAGTGATTCCCGAGGAAAAAGAGTGCCTACATTTGCTAGTTATGGATCTAAAAAAGGTAGTAGGATGTCTTGTTTTTCATCCCGATACACACTCTACCGGGACTTTGAAACAAGTAGCCCTAAGTCATGATTGCGGGGGGCATGGTTTTGGCAGAAAAGTCGTGCATGCCTTGGAAATAGAGCTAATCAAAAAAGGGATCACAGAAATACAGGTGTTTGCACCTAAAGATTTAGAAGGCTTTTATGAAAGCTGCGGGTTTCATGCAGAAGGAGAAGTCATAGATTCTACAGGTTTGTTAGCTCTTAAAATGAAGAAACATGTAGTCCATGAGGCTTTGAAATCTGCTTAATATATAGGTTGGCACCTGCGCTTTTTCTTATCATTCAGGCCCGTAATTCTACTTCTGTCAAAGGATGAATAGGGGAGGCTATAGCACAGTCATACTATGGCCTCTTTATTTTTTTACCTAGCGAAGGGCTTTGAGTGTGAGATCTCGTATATTTTTGTGATAATCCGCTTGGATGTGGCTATACAATACAGGGTTGTCTTCTTCTAGAGCACTTAGTTTCTCTTCTCTCGATCTTTTAAAAGCTTGCATAGCTGCAGGATATTCTTGTTGTAGAGCCTGCATCCAGGTGTCTCTTTGGATTAAGATATCAGCTCTAGCTTCAGGAGTCGATATCTGCGCTTCAATGTATGATGCTGCATTCTCTAAGTCTGTATCTGTGATACCGCTGCAGGCAAAGTAGAGCATATCTTCTACGTCGATTTGCAGGTGAAGTCTTTCTCGTAGTTTGACGGGAAATCCAAGATACACCTCGATTTCATCCACAAATCGTAAGGTTTGCACTTTTGCTCTTGCTACTTCCTCTAGCCGCTCTAACATCCACGGGCCGTGGATTAAAAACTCTGCCAGCCCCTTTAAATCGCTTTTATC
>JBEIFG010000144.1:0-4392 GCA_040382555.1 Chlamydiales bacterium
CCTTTTCAAAATATAGATACCAAAGAGATAGAACTACCAGAAACAGTGTTTGTCCGAGATATTGAAGGAAAAGTATTTCAATCCATCGTTGTGCAATGTTTGTCTAGCATTGATGGAGTAGCTCCCCTTGAAGGTAATTTTTTCGATAGTTTACTTGGTAGAGATGTTTCCGACAGTTTACGGGGAATTCACGTAGAGCAAGACCCAAAAAATCATTCTGTGAGTGTAAAAGTAGAATTAAATGTGGCTTACGGAGTTTGTATCCCTGAAAAAGCGGAAGAAGTACAAATGAAAATTCTTGAAGAGGTGAGTAGTTTTACCGGATTACATGTGGCGTCAGTTCATGTAATTTTTAAAAATTTGATTGCTCCTAAGGTAGTAGTAACCCATGAAGAGAAAACCCTTGTAAATACAATGATGAGTCTAATGCCTGAGGAAAAATTATCTGCATTTAGTGAAGAATTTTAAGGGCTATATGAAAACTTCCCATCTA
This sequence comes from Chlamydiales bacterium, assembly GCA_040382555.1. Taxonomy (GTDB): domain Bacteria; phylum Chlamydiota; class Chlamydiia; order Chlamydiales; family Rhabdochlamydiaceae; genus VGMB01. Next base: position 494 of record JBEIFG010000144.1, read on the forward strand.
ATAGTATCTGCTTTTCATTTTCTTCACGCCATTATCTTAATAGTAGTAGGTCTTATTTGCGTTTGTATATCAAGATTTGCCCATATTAAACTGGCATTTTTGAGATTGATGGAAAAGGTGCCTAATTTCTTTGGCCTATTGGGGCTAGGATGCATGGTTGCTGGGCTGGTTTTATTTACTCTGATGTTTACTCTTTTTAAAAAAACATTTTATTCAGTATCCATGAAGGTATCCACGGTTGAACTAGATCCTGCTGTAATTCGATCTTATGTTCTTGCTGGCTATAGGCAGGCTCTAGTGAGCGCTCCTTCTGATCTAGAGGTAGTGGTTCAAAAAGATCAAACTATAGCTATCTTCACTAAACTTCCCTTAATGTCTGTTGAGGAAAGCAAAAAATCGCTTTTGGAGCTAGAGCAATCGATCGGATCTTTATTGAAAAAGCATCTAGGATATGAAAAAAAATTCTTTTTAAATATTGGCATTGATTCTTAAAGAGGACTCATCGTAGTCCTCTTCTATTGTTGAACTAGAAATCAAAACGGGCTTTAGCGGTAAGACCTTGCAAAGTTAAATCTCCAGTTCTAGCATTTTGATAAAAGTCGAATTGGTTTTGATTGAACCACACCTGCTGCTCCCAGCCTACTTGAAGAGAAAAATGGAATCTATTGTTATAAAACCACTCCTCTTTTCTAAGTCCGGTCGCGATTTCCATCACTGGACGTATTTTATGAAAGCTTTGGTGAGTGTTGTAGTAGGTGGTGTTTGACGAAGTAGTCGTGTCTTTTCTACCTACGTAATACGCACCCCACAATGAGCTCAAGGTTAGATCAGCAAATAAACTCCAAAAACCTCTAAAATGCCAGGCTGTATTTACCCCTGCCATGGGCCCAAGACCCCAAAAGTAGCTTGTATTATTTATAGCTATATTAGGATTGGCGTTGAAATTATATAGTACATGAAATTTTTGTTTTTGCCATGTTCCTTTGAGTCCAAAAAAAGGACGCAGAGATAAGAATTTGCTTATGTAAAAGTTCCTTCCAAGGTTCCAGTCAATCACATTGAAATTTAGGTTCCAAAATGCTTTAGCATAATCGAGTAAATTATACGGGTTTGTATAAGCTACAGGTATCAAATTACTCATAGGTTGGTTTTCAATCCTACTTACACTGCTATTGCTATTATGGGGATTAAACCAAGTGTAATCTAGATACATATCCCATTTATCATGGCCGAAATCAAAACCTATTCCCAATTTAAAACCGGATTTATATCTAAAGTCGGGTTGATATTGCTGCCCCTGAGAAGTTGGAAGTATATTTGTGTTACTGGTCGAGGAGTTATTTAAATTAGCTCCAGTGACAGCATAAGTTAGACCGTCTTCTCTTGCCGTCCAATAAAGATAGTCCCCAGTTAAATAAAGACCCACACCATCAATTACTCGAGGTCCTGCACTAGGAGTTATATCACCAAATACAGTGGTATGAGAAGTAATTTTTCCTTCTGGAATCTGGATCACATCTGAATCCGCATAAAGAGAAGGTATAACCGATATAGCTGCAGCAGCATAGAAAGAAGTTTTAGGAAGCATTTCAGTGTCCTTGGGTTATTTAAAAAAGGACAATATATCGAATCGATGTAAAAAAAATCTTCAGGAATGTGCCGGCGATGGTGGTTTTTGTAGGGAATATTCTCTAAGAGCCCGAATATCTTTTCCTGAAATTCCTTTTACGCTTGAGAGTTCCTCATCGCTGGCCTCCAGGATTTTTTTTATACTTCCAAAATGAGTGAGTAGGCGCTTTCTTTTTACTGGTCCAATACCTGAAATAGTCTCAAGGGCGCTGTGAATCGTCCGCTTGGAGCGGCTTTTTTGATGGAAAGATAGTACTTTCTCATGTGCCGTATCTCTGATATTTTGTAAAAAAAATAAAAGTTGAGATCTTGCAGCTAGCTGAATAGGCTCAGCAGTATGTGGTACAAATACTCTTTCCAGCGTCATACCCTTATCATGCCTAGACTGCTCTTTGGCCAGAGCTATCACATCCATATTGGCAATATCAAGTTCTTTACATACCTCCATGGCTACAGATAGCTGTCCTTTACCTCCATCAACGATGATAAGATCGGGGAGGATCTCTTCTTGCTTAGATTTAGTAAGGTGTCTATGCAGAGCCTGCCGCATAGCTCCATAATCATCCCCTTTGGACATACCTTTCATGTGGAAATAACGGGTTCTTTTTCGATTCCTTTCTCCATTATCAAAGGTAATCATGCATGCAACTTGATCGCTACCTGCAATATTAGAGGTATCAAAACACTCTATGTGCTTAGGATACCTGGTTAAATGCAGTTGATCTTGCAGATCTAAAAGAAGCTTTTCTTTAAGCTCTTGTTGGTTTTTATTTTGGATAAAAGCCGCTTTAGCATTTTCCTCAGCCATTTGAATTAGCGAGTACTTTTCTCCTTTGATCGGGCAATGTAGAGTCACTTTTTTTTGTTTTTCTTCGCTCAAAACCTCTTCTAGAGCTTGTTGATCTTTTAATAACATAGGTACAAGGATCTCAGCAGGGATTTGAGAGGGATTTTTGTAGTTTTGCAAAATGAAAGAGGAAAAAATTTCATCGTCTTCTTGTAAAAGATTAGAAAAAGAAAAATGGTCTGATCCAGTGAGCTTGCCATCACGAAAGAACAAGATTACCAAGACTACTTCATCTCCTTCCCGGTATATAGAAAGCACATCCGCATCCTTCCCACTTGTTTTAAAAACGACCTGATGGCTCTGCAGAACATGCTCAACTTGACGGATAGTTCTAAGTAAAGTAGCAGCTTTTTCAAATTCGAGAGCTTCAGATGCCTCTTCCATTTGTTGGTAGAGCTTTAGTAAAATATCTTTATCTTGTCCTTTTAAAAATTTGATAACCCCGTCAACGTAATGGTTATATTCCTCTTGCTGGCAAAGCTGCACGCAAGGGGCAAGACATCGCTTGATGCCATATAGTAAGCATGGTCTTGTTCTCTTTTTTAATTCATCATCTGAACATTGACGAAGGGGAAATAAATTTGAGAGCAAATCATAGGTTTCTCTGGCAGAAAATGCACTTGTATATGGACCAAAGTAAAGCCCATTTTCTTTGGGTTTCCCCTTGTATCGGATTAACTTTAACATGGGCCAAGGGTGCTTGTGGTTAATCATAAGGCTAATGAAAGATTTATCGTCTTTTAAAACGGCGTTATATTTTGGCTTATGTTTTTTTATAAGCGTGTTTTCCACAAGAAGAGCTTCTTTTTCAGAACGAACTAATATGGTCTCTATCGATTCTATTTCAGCTAGCAAAAAGGGTATCATAGCTCTTGTATCCCCTTTGCTGGCAAAATATTGTTTTACCCGCTGCTTTAATGCCTTTGCTTTCCCTATATAAATGATGGTGCCTTCTTGATTTTTCATGAGATACACACCAGGAGAGGAAGGAAAAAGATCTATGAGCTTAGGGTCGAAAGGCACAGCAAAGCCCCCTCTTTTAGGCTAAAGTTATGAGGTTTATACTTTAACAAGGAAGGGTTTAATTTACAATTGAACCACTTTAGGGCGAGGAGGTTTGACTTGCTTTTCGGTGTTTACAGGTGGGGGTATACTTACTTTTGATGGTGCAATAGCTGCGATCGCTGCTGGAGAATCTGTTGGAGAAAGGTTTTTTTGACAGCTTGCCAAAGAAAAGATCACAAGCAAGGGCACAGCGTAAATAGGGTATGATTTCATCAATCTGCCTCCTAACGAGTAGGTTAACAATTTGTTAGAAAAAGATTAGCTTTTTTTTAAGATTATTTCTAGAAATATTTAATAAGATTTTTTCAATTAATAGATAAATTTTTAATCTTTTTTTAAATTAATTATATTTTTAAAA
>JBEIFG010000145.1:0-4340 GCA_040382555.1 Chlamydiales bacterium
AAAAAAACCAATTTTCACTTTATCTGGAGCTAATGGGCTGTAATCATTTTTTTTGTAAATAAACCCAATGCTTATAGATGTGATGATTGCTAGTACAATTAATAAAATTAAAAATTTTTTCTGCATAAAAAATGTATTTCGTTTACTACCTCATGCATAATTAAAATAAAAAATATTTAATTGATTATAACTTTTTCAAATTTAGTTCTATGCACTTACCTTAAGATAGATTCTTATTTATCTCTATTTTGTTGGAAAAAGCCTTCCGATGGATTAGCTGGCAAAATAAATACTGTGGATAGATCGCTTAAGTTTCCAGCAACAGCTTCTGCTTTAATTTCATAAGCTGAAGCTCCTTCTCTTAAAGACTCAATTTTTTTTACAGCTGCAACGGGCAATCCTGCTGGAAACACACCATCGAATCCTGTAGTAATTAAAAGATCTCCTTCTTTTAGTAAAGGGATCGCCTCTTTTGTATCATATGATCCTTGTGCTATACCTGTAATCAAATCCCTTGCCTCACCCTCCGAATCGGACCTATCAAAGTTAAATCCTAAACCATATAGTGTTGAAGTTCTCGATCTCCATAAAGGAGTACTTCCTCCATGTATCTCTCCTTTAGCCAGGTATTCATCTTTACCTTCAGAAATTAACTTAGACTTGAGTTTAGAAAAAAAGGTAAAGAAAATCTTTTTTTCGTGAGGACTTCTGAATAGGTCTTGTCTATTTTCTAAAATGCTTTGAACAGAATCAATTTGATGCAAAAGATGTTCATTTTGCTGCTCTCCTCTTAAAGAGCGTACAGAAAGGCTTAGATGCGTATCTGTGATAAGTCGCACTCTTGACTGAGAGTTACGAACATCCTCTACCAGACCAATAATGCATCCATTTACAATTACGGGGCTATTTTTTTCCACGATAACTCTTCCTAGGGCTTTATTATGCTTTTGCCCAATATTTACCCAAAGGAAACTACTCCAAGAAGCTGGCTCCCTATAAATAACCTTAGCAGGAAGAGCCTGCATTTGGAGCTCTAAAATTTTAGCAATTTCCTCCGCTCTTCTTCTGAAAAAATCCTTTTGTCTTGGGTCTTCGATATTGGTGTTTCTTAATCCCTGCAAGCGGTCTAGTTGCTCTTGCACTCTGTCTTCATTTAAAAGCCAGCTTCTTAAATTATCCAGCTGAGTGGTTAATGCCCGATTTTCTCTTTGTAAATCTTTGATTTGATCTTCAAGCTCTTTAGCAGAAACATCTTTTCGCGTAGGCAATGTAAGCAGTTGAAAAGAGGCCTTTTTCATTCGAAATAGCCCGTGCCATGCCGGGGCTATGGTACCTATCGAAAAAGAACGGATAGTCATGGTAAAAGTTGCAGGTAAGCTACATATAAAACACAATAGTCCAATAATAAGAATATAGGGAATATAAGAAATACGTTTCATATTTTTAATTTATAACCTTTGCAATTGAATCAGCTACATATTCCATTGAAGATTTTGTCAGTCCAGCTATATTGATTCTTCCATCATAAGTCAGATATATCGCATATTCTTTGATTAATTTTTCTACTAAAACCTTGTCTAATCCACAAAAACAAAACATTCCCTTCGTCTCCTTCAGATACTCATAATTTTTCGTTCGGACTTTCTTACAAAGTATTGAGGAAAACTCCTCTTTTAAAGAATATACTCTGCTTCTCATTTGGCAGAGTTCTTCCATCCATAGATTATATAAATAGGGATCTGATAGAATCCCTTTAACTATTTTCATACCATGCAACTGGGGATTTGAGTAATTCCTTCGAATCAAAACCTTTACTTGACTAGTTATCTTTTTTGTAGTCTCTGCCGATTCTGATATAATATATAAAGCACCGATACGCTCACCATATAAAGAAAAGTTTTTTGAGAATGAAACCGCTATCATCATTTCCATCCCAAGCTCAGCAAAATGCCTAATGGGCCATGCATCCTCTTCAAAATCAACCCCAAAACCCAAATAAGCCGCATCAAAAAAAGGAAGAAGTGATCGCTTTTTACAAACTGCAGCTAAAGCCTTCCATTGCTCTTGACTTGGGTCTTTTCCGCTAGGATTATGACAACTGGCATGAAAAAGAATACAAGATTTAAAAGGAGCATTTTCTAAAGATTGGATCATTTCCTCAAATTTCATCTCTCCAAAAGTCGTATCGTAATAGGGGTATGTTTCTACTTGAATACCACACTGGGAAAAAATCCCTTTGTGATTTGGCCAAGAAGGGTCCGAAACAAAAATAGATGAAGATAGCTCCTTTTTAATAAATTCTGCACCAAGTCGTAAAGCACCTGTTCCACCTAAGGTTTGAAAAGAACTGATATGCTCTTTTCTGTCTGCATAAAACGACTTAGAAAAAATTAAATCAGCTACTTTATGTAAGTAGCCCAAATCTCCCTCTATACTTAAATACTCTTTTGAAAGCTCAGCGTCTAAAATGCTCTCTTCTATTTTTTTTACCGAAGACAAAATAGGGGTAGTTAAGTCCTCTGTTTTGTATACACCCGCAGTTAAGTTGATCTTATGCTTTCGCTGATCTGCCTTAAACATACCTGTTAATCCAAGTATAGGATCGGGAGCCTCCATGGCAATAGAATCAAAAAATGACATATCCACCTCTTCAAAATCTTTTTTTTATTCTAGGATCTTGGGAGCATTCTAAACAATAGACTCTTTCGAAATGAATTATATCCGTTCGATGAGGTAGATTCCTACAATTAGGTTCAGCCATATTATGAATATTCTTTCTTATATCCCTTATGCTGGGCTGATATGAATGTGAACGTCTTTGCAATACCTATGATATCCTCATTGAAGCCTCTATCCCTAGATATCTGTAGATTGTTTTTCTTTATACTTTCCCCTAAAGAGGGGCTTTTGCTTTTTTCAGATATTCAGTAGGAGGTTCTGTGCTAATAACGAATGCGAGTTTGATCTTGTTAGCATTCAGTGCAGGCAAAGAACTGGCTTGGTTGAATCATGGCAAGATGTAAAACCAGATTTTTTAATTTCTTAAAATAATTTTTACGCGAACTTTTTTGACCTCGTACTTAGGGTGCATTAGTTTCTTGAACCCAGGATTCAAAAGAACAAAGAGAGTGATAAACACTCTCTTTGTTTGATTGAAGACAAGGAGTTACTAAAATATTACACAGGGCAAATTATCATCATAAATTTTCTTATACCTACTAATTTTACTGCGAGCAACCTCCTTACCTTGTTCTGTTTCCATATTTTCAGTAATGCTCGAGGCCTTGGCGAATTGAAACATATAAGCCAGGATGGATACGGCCGTCAAATCCAAGTTAACTCTATGATTTTGTATTGAGATAAAAGGCTTTAGCTCGAGAGCTCTGTCTACATACCGATCCGAACACAGCTTTTTGCCAGCCGCCATAAGAACGTAACTTTTTTGATTTTCACTGAATCGTCTATCCAAGGATCCTAATGCAGGATTGATTCCCTGATTCAGGATCTTACGTGCTAGCTGTCTAGCTACAGCTTCAAAAAAAGAATTCTCTATCCCAACTTCCTCTGCTAACGTGTGAAGAGCGCCCAGAGATTCCTTTTCCGCAGTAGCATCTAAAAGTGTTTCAGTAATTTCACTATATGCATCTATAAAATTTGTATTAGGAATAAATGTGTTTACTGATTCTTGATATATTTTTAAAACTTTTGTAAGGGCTACAGCCTGGACCAGATTACCAGTACTTATCATAGATTTTACAGCTGGCTTCAAACGCTCACTCACAAAATGTTGCTTATTATACACTAAGTCACAATGCTGTATTATTTCACTACTAAGCTCTTTATTAGCCTCTTGGACATAATTAGAAATATCACCTGCCATTATGATAATTTCTCTTGCAGGTTTTCTTAAAACAAGAGATGAAAGCAACGGATTTCGCTCGCTTGCTGACAACTGCGCTAAAGCATAAACTGCAGAGCTATTCAAAGAGAGAACTAATTGACGGAAAGACCATTTCTTTTTCCGATAATCCTGATTGGAAATATCAGCTATCTTGGTAAGTTGGCGAGCCACAGGCTCATGAGATCCCCGACGGTTGAGTTCCTCTGCCATCATTTGAATCTCTTTTATAGCTAAAAAATCAAAATTACGAACGATTGAACCGAACATCCCTTTTGTAGACTGAGCTAAAGAAAGTATGTCACTAGGGCTTAAAAGGGAGGCGACAGAATCAAAAACTCTTGGTTCCTGCACAACCGTCTGTAAGGAAACTAGATCTTGGTTGTTAAAGTTATTTATTAAATTAATTGCCATATATTTTCACCTTAAAAAAAGTGGCAGT
>JBEIFG010000146.1:0-4311 GCA_040382555.1 Chlamydiales bacterium
GTAGCTAACCCAAATATCTACTTGTTGAGATTTAACTTGAAATTGGACGTCATCGACAGTCCATGGCTCAATCAATCCAATTAAATAATAGTAAAGCTCTTTCATATGACTATTCTTTTTGTAAAAAAAGGATAGTCATTTTAGGATTTTTTCACAAACAAGTCGGAAGGACCTAAAAATTTTAAAAACGAAAAGAGCCTTAAGACTTTCGTCTTAAGGCTCTTGAATTTGAATGTGGACGCGGTCGCAACGAATTTGAACCGAATTTCAGGCCTTTTTCAAGCTAAAACTTTAAAATTGATCGAGGTATCGTATTATTTTGAATAAGGCGGAACCCTTTTGCTCAAAAATTTATCAAACCCTGATCCACCAATGTTAAATATATGATTTTTAATAACTTGAGCCAATAAAACCTATCTTTTAAACTTTAAAGTATGAATGCCAAAATCTGGCCAATGATATAAATTTAATTGATTTATCTGCATTTTATCGGCATAATATAGATATAACCATGCCGATAAATAACAGATAAAATGCAGATAAAGTTTAATCCACAATACAATATTACTCCTAAAATGGCCTCGGATCTCATGAAAATCGAAGCTGCTAAACAAAAAGCGCTTCTTTTGCCCATGAACCCCAAAATTCTGGCTAGCTTAAGAGAAACTGCCAAGTTTTATACAACTCACTATTCCACAATGATCGAAGGGAATCGTTTAGAGCCTTTTCAAGTTAAAGAAGTACTCACTTTAAAAGGCCACTTTCCTGGAAGAGAAAGAGATGAACATGAGGTTAGAGGCTATTATGCTGCACTTGCACATCTTGAACTCATCGCTTCTAAGAAACAGCCCATCACAGAAACAACAATTCAAATTTTACATGCACTTGCCATGAGTGACGGTAGATCTAATGTTAAACCAACACCTTACAGAGACGGACAGAACGTCATTAATGACAGCTCATCTGGCAAAATTGTCTATATGCCGCCTGAGGCTAAAGACGTCCCTATGCTTATGGACAGTCTAGTTAAATGGATTCACGAGAATTTAAACCTGCCTTGTCCTCTTGTTGCAGCTCTAAGCCATTATCAATTTGCAACCATTCACCCCTACTATGATGGTAATGGCAGGACTGCTAGACTTCTTACTACGCTTATTTTACATCTCGGCGGCTATGACTTAAAAGGACTCTATTCTTTGGAAGAATATTACGCAAAAAATCTCTTAGGTTATTACAAAGCCATAAGTGTGGGACCCTCTCACAACTATTATTTTGGAAGAGCAGAAAGTGATATTACAGAGTGGATTGAGTATTTTATTGGTGGAATGACACTTTCATTTGAAAAAGTTATTAACCAAATGTCTATTTCAGAATTGAATGGCCAGGAAGATCATTCCCACTTACTAAGGAAATTAGATCCCAAAAAACGAAAAGCTTTAAAGTTGTTTCAGAAATGGGAAATTGTTACTAGTGCTCAGATCGGCGAACTATTTAGTTTCAAACCAAGGACAAGCGCTGCTTTATGTAAAAAATGGGTAGAGGAAGGATTTTTAGAAATTGTAAATTTTACCAATAAGTCCAGAAAATATAAGCTCGCAAAACCCTTTGATGAACTTATTCAATAGACTTGGTCTAAAGAACTCGGTTCATCTAATTTATTTACAAAACTAATCAGCGCTTGCGATTATCCTTCAGAAAACTATTAACTTATAAAATGAAAAAATGTGGAGATCATTCCATTTCTGAAATGTCTCCAGGGATATGCCCAGAATAGGACTCGAACCTACACACCTCGCGGCACCAGAACCTAAATCTGGCGTGTCTACCAATTTCACCATCTGGGCTTAGATATTGAAAGGTCAAGATTTTTAAACATTTAACGTTTTTTCGTCAAGCCTTTATCTAAAAATGTGTTTTAAAAAGGGAAAGGTTTTAATTTTTCATCCGCATTTTTATGAATATCGCGGATGTCCGCTCTAAAAAAAAATAAATGGCTTTATTCCAGAGTAAGAAATTTATGGATTGCAGGCTCATTAAAGCCTACAATCCATACGTCGATTAGAAGCGCTTATCTTTGGAAAATGGTTTTTTACCAAAAGATTTACCCGGACCGGATTTTGCAAACTTTTCTTTTTTGAAAGGCTTCATTGCGCCTGTGCCAAATGCTTTAGGCTTGTCTGAAGGAATCCAAAATTCATTTCCCTCAGAGCGTTTTGCTCTATCATTTGAACGCTCTTGAAAACTACGCTCGGGTCTATTACCTGAACGCTCTTGAAAACTACGCTCGGGTCTATTACCTGACCGCTCTTGAAAGCTACGTTCGGGCATTCTACGTCTATCTCTTCTTCCTTTTGGAGAAAATCCCACTCTTTCTTTAATGGTAGGCTCAAGACCTGGAATCACAGCTGGGGTGATTTCTTTACCGAGCAATTTAGATATATCAGAAAGTCTTGGTCTTTCTTTAGCAGATGCGAAAGTGATCGCAGTCCCCGTGGCGCCAGCTCTACCTGTTCTACCTATACGGTGAATAAAATCTTCAGCTACAAAGGGTAGGTCAAAGTTTACTACGTGAGAAATGGTAGCCACGTCGATACCTCGCGCTGCCACATCGGTAGCAATTAAAAATTGAATCTTACCTGCTCGAAGACGCTCAATAGTTTTTGTTCTTTGTCTTTGATTCATGTCTCCGTGGAGAGCCTCAGAGCGATACCCTTTCTCTTGAAGCTGCTCAGCAAGCTCGCCTGCTTGACGAATCGTCGATGTAAATACAATGGACTGATTGATTTCTGTGTTTGCTAAAATATGATCTAGGATTTGAATCTTATGCGCTATATTATCTACATAGTAGAGGGTCTGCTCGATAGCTGACTGTCTCTCGAGCGAGGGCTGGATACGAATCTCTACAGGATCTTTCTGCAGTTGCCTTGAAACAGGAAGGATCTTTCTATCAATCGTTGCTGAAAAAAGAAGTGTTTGCCTGTTGGATGGGATCGCAGAAGAAATTTCTTCTACTGCTTCTAAAAATCCCATATCCAGCATGCGATCCGCTTCATCTAACACAAACATTTTGACGGCTGAAAACTGAATACGTCCCGCATTCATGTGGTCAATGAGTCGTCCTGGAGTCGCTACTAAGATCTCAAACTTTCCTGATAAGGCTCTTTTTTGTACAGGGTATGGAGCTCCACCGTAAATACAGACCGTCTTTACTTTAGATAAGTACTTGCTAAATTTTTTAGCTTCATCGGCCACTTGCATTGCAAGTTCCCTTGTTGGAACAAGAACAACCACTTGAGGTCCATTCTCTCCCCTAAAGTCAGGATCGCATAGTTTATGGAGAGCCGGCAGCATAAAGGCAGCAGTTTTTCCTGTGCCTGTTTGCGCGGAGGCTAACACATCTCTACCTTCGAGCAATGCCGGAATAGCTTGCTCCTGGATAGGCGTAGGTGTTTCAAAGCCGATTTCTTCGAGCAAACGCAAAATCTTGGGATCTAAACCCAAATCAGTAAAAGTTGGCAAAATAAGCATCCTTGTAAAATGTTTAGACATGGTTAAAGCGCTAACTATTACTAAAACGATGGAGATTAGGTCCTCTGCAGCGAATCGGCTAAAAAGCCTATTAGAATGGTTACGCCTATTCAAAACGACCAAGACTATACATGATATTTTTATGAATTACAATCGAATCCGACAAATCAAGTGGATTTTCTGATTATTTATCATGAAATAAAAAAGAAATTAACATAATAATTAACCCTAAAAGAATTAATACACCCCCTGAAATTCTACTTATCATCCTAAGGCTGTTCTGTTTGATTTTTTTTCTCAAAGAGGAAAGAAGGAAGCTAAATCCAAGCCAAAACATGCAAGCACCTAAAAAAAGTCCACTTCCTAAAACCCAGGGAAGATCCCACCTATCTGGCTCTTGAGCAAGCCCAAAAGAGGCGCACAGCGCAGAAACACCTATCCCAGTTAATGGAGAGGTTAAAGTAAGTAAAAAAGTAGAAAAAAATAATTTACTAAGCCCTTGAGTTGTCTTTTTAGAGTGCAAGGGGACTTCTTTTATTTTTTCAAAAAACACCTTTACGCCGATTAGAATTAGCACTAAAGAGCCAATGCCATGAAAGATCAGACGATGCTGAATCATGAATGATTCTACCGCGAAAATACCATATCCTGCCAAAACACCATAGATTGCATCGGCCGCAGCTGAGCCTGCCCCAAGACATAAACCACTGAGCACACCCCGGGCCAAAGAACTTCGTATGCACAGGATCATGGTGGGGCCGGTCGGCAGCGAAAGTAGCACAC
>JBEIFG010000147.1:0-4282 GCA_040382555.1 Chlamydiales bacterium
CAAAAATTGCAGCTCCCTTTATTCCTTTTATTAGTGAATCGATTTATCAAGAGTTAAGAGTTTCTTCAGATCCTGCTTCAGTACATCTCTGTGATTTTCCTACGTACCAGGAAAAATATAGAATCAAGGATTTAGAGAAGGAAATGCAGGCTGTTCAAGTAGTGGTAAGTTCAGGTCACTCTCTGCGCAAAGAGCATAAAATAAAAGTACGTCAGCCTTTAGCTAAGGCTCACGTTGTTTCTTCAGATCCTAGTTTACTTAATGCTCTTCAAAGACAAAAGAATTTGATTTCGGATGAGCTTAATGTCAAAGAAATTATCTTTCATGAAGAAGAGTCTGATTTCGTATCTTTAGTCGCTAAGCCTAATTTTAGGGTTTTGGGAAAGAAAGTAGGGAAGTTAATGAATAGCGCGCAAAAAGCTATCCAAGAACTAGACCGCTCGCAGCTTACTCAACTGCTAAATGCAGAAAATATTCTTGTTTCTTTAGAAGGAGAAAGGATTGAGCTGACCCCGCAGGACGTTGCAGTGGAGAGAAAAGTTTTGGAGGGCGTGGTAGCCATTTCATCACAAAATATTACTGTGGCTTTAGATACTCTCATTACAGAAAAGTTAGCTATGGAAGGGCTAGCAAGAGAGATTATAAATAAATTGAATACTATGCGTAGAGATGATGGGTATGAAGTTACCGATCGTATTTCTGTTCAGATGAAAACTACCCCAAAAGTTAAAGAAGCTTTTCTAAAGTTTCATGATTATATCTGCCATGAAGTACTAGCAAAAGAAATTCATTTTATAGAGCAATTAGAGGGAGCAGAGTGGGATCTCAATGGGGAAATAGCAATTATTTCTTTGAGATTATATCCCTTAAAATAACAAAAATGCATTGAATTAAGGGAGCAGGGAGTCTTGCTGTGACCAAAAAGATGATTTACAGGTCTAAGAAATTTTGATTGAGAGCTTGGTAGCTCTCAATCAAAATCCTATGATTTAAGTATGTTTGATTAACTATATCCTATTTTTTCAATAGCGGGAGTTTGTTTCTTCTACGATAATATAAATAGTAGGAGAATGAAGCTCCTGCCACTAATACCCATACCACACTTCGAGGTAGATTTATAAAAGGATACATAGGTTGATTGGGATAACCCCATCTTGGCCCAAATGGCCAAAAAATTAAATCTGGAGCCCCTCTTAGATTATCTTGAGGTACAAACCCAAAGTCTCGACTATCCGCACTCATTGCATGATTATCGCCTAATGCCAAGTAGTGTTGCTCTGGGATAGTTAACCCATATTTCATAATAAAATTTTTATCTATGGAGCCGTTAGCTAATATTGGTGCTCCATTATCCAAAAACGGAAGATAAGGATATTGTAAGTTTTGAGTTTGCTGTTTTTTCTTTTCTTCTTCAACAAATGAAATTAGTTCAGAATCTTTCTGGTTAAAAATGGCAGAACCCATCAAATATAAATCCCCATCTCTGAAATATGCATACCTCGAAGGCATAATGTTAAATCGCATTTGAGGAGAAAATCGAGTATCGAATTCAATACCTAAATTGTAGAGCAACTGTGTTCTCTCTGGTGAAAATATACAAAGAGGATGCGATTGGGGGAGCTCTTTGGATATTCCTTGCCATCCAATTTGATAGGCTCTGCCGTAGTAAAATTCATATATCCCATCGGGCACCCCAGATAATCTAGGAAGAAAAGATCCTTTTCCTATTTGATGCGGTGAAGAACCATATCGATAGGCGAAGCCGTTTTTTACAATAAATCTTGCCGTGTAAAGATTATTGAATATTTTTTTCAGATGATCCTCACTGAGGGGTATTGTGGATTGACTCAACCCTAAAATTGGACGCAGTCTACCTCTCTCATCTCTTCCCAGCTTAGCAGATAATACTGAAGGATGATGGCGAATTTCCAAAAAGTAATTATAGTTGGGAGTTTCTTCATTCACTTGTTCAGACCCTAAAGATAAATCTTCTCTTGTGAGAATTCTTGCCATCCCGAAATTTTTAAATCCCCATAAATCATAGTAATCTTTTGGTATAGGCTTGCAAGGAAATGGCGCAGCACATGGATTATAAAGCTGGGATTCGATTTGATTGTAGTTTGAGCAACTCAGTTTTGCTACTGGTTCATTCATTTGATAAAAAGTAACTGGAGTGTATATGCCTCCATAGATTTGTGAGGCTAAAGAAATTTTACCTTCAAAAGAAATAAATGGGATATGTTCAATCTTTTCTAAAGATGAAATTTGCATCGAAGAAGAAATATCGTTACCGCTTGCGTCTACACCGTATATTTTTCCACCATAAAAATAAATGGTGTCTCCAGGCTTTGCCATCAGCCGTTTTATGTACTGTTTCTTACCTGGAAATATATAAAAATATTTTGTATCTACATCTTTGATATCCATGTTTTCACCAGTAAATACAAAAATACCACTTCGCTGAGCAAGTTCAGGATCAAAAAGAACATGATCAGTAGTAAGAGGAATATTCAAACCAAAAGAGGTTTTAGAGACATAAAGACGGTCTTTTTCTTTTAGGGTTGGCCTCATAGATCCGGTAGGTATCTCGTAAAGTTCAAACCAAGTTTGTCGGATTAATATGGCAGCACATAGAGCTAAGGTAATGGTTATAAGAGCATCTTTTATTTTTTCTAAGCCGGTTTTTTTTAAAAACCTCTCCGATAATTTCTCTGCCTCTTTAGAAAGATCTGAAGCTTCAGAGCGATGTCGGGATTGAATTGCTTCTTGTAATCTTAGAAGTAAGGATTCAATTTGTTCTTGCTCGATGGGAGAGAGCTTGTGCTTGATCTTCTGGAAGGAATAATAGGTAGAACGCAAAACAGACTTGCACTTTTTTAGGCTGTAGGAGGTAGAAAATAAGGAGAATTTCATAGTAAAACTTTTTTGCAAATTGATTGTATCAACTCTAAGGATTTTGATATATCCTATCAAGAAATTGTGTCCGCACGACTTAAAATACTTCGATTTCCCTTTTTAGGAGGTAATATGAGTTAGGAGACAGCAAATGTTTTATTGGATATTTTACTCATAAATCTAAGGAGTTCAAAATGATATCTAATATGTACCCTTCCGCTTTTTGTAAGGTTTTAAGCCATCCTCAGTATCTTAAAGTGAATTTAATTTTGGATAGGCTAAGGCTAAGAGAAAAAAGTGCTACATTTGCTTTACTCAAGCATATCACATTAACCCAAAGAAGGAATTGTAAAAAAAATAAAGAGTTTTACGATGAGAAAAAAATCGAGGTATATGCACATATAGAAAAAAATATTGGACAATTTATAGAAGCAAGTAAAGTTCGAAATAAAGGAATGATGACTTTACTCAAATATAAAAAATGTTTTTTTGGTGATCTTGATTTCGAAGACATGAAACATAAATTAAATAGCCCCGATCAATTAGTTCCCAAAGGATTTCTGCGCATGAAATCAGGAACTTATGACTATGAAATAGACGGTACCCTAAAGCCCTCAGATGCTTTAGATCATTTTTTAGCAAGCCCAACCATACATGATAGTGGATCTGCCATAGAAGCTCTACTGTTGAAAACCATTAAAGATTGCATCCCAAATGAAAGGTTTAACGCGTTATTTTCTCATCCAGATTTTCTTTTAAGAATTACCGAAGGCAATAGCCTTCAGCCGCACAGTATTTTGCACACCTTTACCGTATTGCTTCCTCGCTTTGACAAAGGGGCCCGCTGTTATTATCCGGGTGTCCCCTTACATGAACTCAAGCATGCAACAAATACTAAAAAAGGGTACGTAGCGATTTGTTTGGATTCTGAACCCAATCAATTACAAAGCTGGTCTTTGGGCTGCAATCAAACCATGAGTTTACAGGAAATTGAAACCCTTATTTTGGATCGTTATAATAAAGATTGTCCCTTTCATACTAAACTACCTAAAATATTAAACTATCCGCCTAAACAAGCTGCACTAATTAAAGAAACAAGAGACCCTTCTTCTCAACACATATTTGACTTGAACGTCAAATTAGGATTCCCAGATTTAACTCTTCGTGAAGCTAGGCAATTAGGGGCTGGTGTCGAGGGTGATAAGATTATAGATACCCTTTCTGTCGAAATATTAGATCTACTTAACTCAGTGAGTATGGATATGATACAGGATAAAAAATTTCCCACGTATTTGTATTGTGAGAGTTTAAAGATACAATATCTTAATTATTTAAAAAACATCTCTTTATTTTTAGTAAAAGAGCCAATCCATGATGTAAACCTCTG
>JBEIFG010000148.1:0-4263 GCA_040382555.1 Chlamydiales bacterium
AGTAGTCCAAGGGAAATTGGATTTATCACCTGCATCATTTTTCTGAATGATATTGAGCTCCATGTCAATTTCATCTGCTACTTTTTTGATCCCCTTCAATAATCCGGTAATTACTTTATGACTTAGCGCTGTTACCCCTACTTTTTTACCTGCTTTTATCAGCTCAACAATGAGGTGACTAGCATTATAGGTTTTTCCAGCACCGGGAGGGCCCTGGATAGGTAACACTCCACGGTTTAACTTGAGCAGCCACTCAAGCCTGCCCTCCATGGTTTCTTTATCACCCTTAACAGGCTTACTTACTCTGGGCCGCTCTCTTAGCATTAGGTCAATAGCACTTTGTAAGGCGGGGTTATCAATACCAAAATCACGAATATTTTCTCCTAGTTGAACTAGTCGAGCAACTCTTTCTTCTTTCCTGAAGTTTTTAAATTTAAAGACACAATCTAGCGGGATACTTACTTGATCTGCTTTACGTCTTATTTTAACTTTTTGAGTAGTTCTGTCAATTGATTCAATTTTCGAGGGAAGATTTGTTCCTAAAAGTAAAAGATCGTCTCCCTCACGGAGGTCACATTCTTGCTCTGGATAGCGGTATGTTTCAATAACATCTTTTTCTTCGAACTTCGCTTTGCCTACTAGCTTAAGGCCATAAATTGCGGTAGGCTCATTAAGTAATTCTTCTTCATCAGACTGTTCAATTCTGAATTTGTCCCAGAACATTTTTTTATCTTCTCGTCCGTGCCAATCAAGTAAATGTGCAGCTATGTACCTTACTTTTTCCTCGGGAGTATGGATAGAACGGTCTGCTGGCATTCCTAGTAGTAAAGCGTCATAGATGGGTTTTACTCGTTGCTGATGTGCTGAGACTCTTACATGCGGGGTACTATCCTTTTTTTCAGGGGCGGGGATATCCTCCCCATTGGCTCTCAGCGCGGCTCTAAGTTCAGACAGCCACTTAAATAACGCAACAGTAGACCAGCAGTCATCTGCATTGTACTTTTCAATCACTTGGCGCATCTCTGGTGTTGCTTCAGCAACTCTTCCAGTCTCAAGTAAAAACTCATAGTCGGCTTTGACGGGACCAACAGTTTGAAGCGACTCTTTTCTTGTGTACTTATGATATTTTTCAAGGTCTTTCAATGAGTATCTTTCTACACCGGCTCTTAGTGATTGTTTTACAATTTGGTATAGATCGACGAAGGTGCCAGATCGCAGTAACATCTCGGTCTCTTCTATCCGTGTAGAATACTTTAGCATTAATCGCTTAAAGGCCGAGGTCTCATAGGGAGCGTAGTGGTAGATACGCATGTCAGGACTGCGATGATAGCATTTCATGGCAAAGTCGATGAACTTCTCAAAGGCCTTTTTTTCTTCTTGTTCAGTCTCTGCCCACGAAATATGATACTTGTTTTTATGGCAGTATCCAATAATGTACTCCCGTCCGCTGGAAGGAACTAATGGATCACCCTCGAGGTCCAGAAAAATATCATCAGCATTGGGCTCAGGTAGTCTAAAGAATCCAAATCCATTCTCTCTGGGTAGCAGTTCATACTTTGGTTCACCATTGGCATTTCTCACTTCAAGCTGGAGCCTGGCTTGCTCCCTTAGTTTTTCATAGGTCAGGATCGATCCTCTTTTAGGCTTAAAGGGTAGGGGCAGTGGTTGCTTCGCGAGCTCTTCTAATTTATTTATGTTCTGATTCTCGCGCAGCTCCTGCAGCTGTGAGTTGCCTAATCCGGCTACGTAGCTAAGATGATCAACTTTTCTTCTTGCTGTATCACATTCTTTCCACCAAACACAAATATCGCAGTGACTCACCGGGTCTGGATGTGGAACTGTTTTACTTTGTACTGCTTCTAAGAACTTTCTCTTTATAAGTCGATAATAGGCTGCATAATCCATAAACCGGTGCTCTTCATGAGCAAGCGGTTGTTTTACATGCATAATTTCTGGCAACGAGCCTTGAATTGTAGATACGAATTCTGAGTACAGCGCAATTTGCAAGATTGTTCCAGCCTTAGTGTCTGTCGCTAATTTGGTATCACATACTTCATAAGACCAGCTTCCCAGTTTACTTGATTTTTCCACCCGAATTAGAAAGTCTGCCCAACCCTGCCAGACATCCATTTCCATTCTGGCCTGGTAGATGTAATCGGCTCCTGACTTCATGGCTTCGATGGTTTCTTCGTATGCTCGATCGGATTCTTGATTTATCTCAACGATACGTTTGCCTTTTGCTCTTAGCTCGGATAAAAATGCCTGTTCAAACTCTATTCCTCGTTTTTGAAGGGTTTCTACCACTCGACTTTTTTGAATGGGCTTTTTACGCTCACCCAACATGGCTGACTTGTTCAACGCGGTCAATCGGGGGCAATGAATATGACCAGAAAGATCCGAGGGTGAATAGTAGGTCTTGTTGTCTTTTATGCGCATGATGCAGGGTTTTACGTTTAGCGGATAGGGGTTGCGGAGATAATTTTATAATCGTTTCTGAATCTTCCTAACAAAAAGGCTAGTTCAGGATTTCTTTCCAAGACATCTTCTTGCTTGGCAGTATTTTCAGTTAAACGAAGTTTTAAACTAATGACCAGTGTTTGTGCTGACTTATCCTCACTCACAATTTTTTGACTGGGATGAAGCTGAAGTCGTTTTACATAGCTGGCCGCCCATTTAAAGAAAGCGATATGTATGTCATGCAGGGGATCTTTTTCAGAGTGAATCCACACACCTAGGGCATCTTTGAATTTCTTTGCCACCCCTAATCGCTGTTCGACTTCAGCTCTGTTAAACGTTACCACTTCACCCTGTTCATTTTCCATGGCATCTACATTGAGTCGGTGAATTTGGTCTATTCTGAAATTAAGTATTTTATTTCCATCCATGTCTGCTGCCGTCAAATAATAGTAATGCTCGTAGTAGCGGATATGTAAAGGAGCCACCTGTTGCATGGTCAGATTTTCAATCTTGTTGTCATACACGGACACTTTGGTATAATTAAATTCAATAATCTCCCCGCGGTGGATGTGGGAAAGAATTTTAATTACACATTTAATGACTCTTGCCTCAAAGTCGGGGTTGGCGGAGTCAAATAGTACTGGGCCTGTTTGAAAGATGGTATACTGGCTTTCCATTTCACTTTCTGATACATTGAAAATGTCAGGCAGTTGATAAAGTATTTTTTGGACTGCGGGAATAGAATCAAATCGTTTAAGGATACCTGCTAAAAAAGGCAGGGTGAATCTTTCATCTTCGTCCAGATCACCAAATTCAGGATACTCGGTATCAAGTGCCCAGGTGTATACCTTATGCTTAAATACTACTTTAAATAATTTTTTGCGCTGTTTGAGGGGCAACTCTTTTTTGCTATGTTCAAAGTCTCCTTCCCGCAATTTTTCAATGCAGGCTTGTAATGTGCGCAGCCCGATTGACTCGAGTCCGCAATCTTCCAAACCCTCGTTTACGCGTGTATGCATTTCTTGTAATGTGCCACCGCCTGCAGACAGAAATGCGCAAATCTGACGGATGCGCTGCGTATGGATAGTATGTTGGTTTTTCATGACCATAATCAAACTTACGTAAAAAGTACGCAATTAGTTTGCGTAGTATGTGGCTATGTTTGTACCGTCAACAAAAAGAAAAGATATGAAATGGTATCCCCTGGGTCAGCCCGAAGAAAAGCCCCTCGAAAATGAAATGCTCTGGACCGATTTAGCTTATAAAGCTCAAGAGGTGGAGGGGCAAACCTTAGTACACTGTAAGTATGTATCAAAAGATAAATACGCGAATGGGGGCTGGGTTAATATATATGACACTACATTTCTTGTTAATCCTGATACTCACGATATGCTTAGGCTCGTACAGGCTTACAACGTACCGATAAGTCCAGAAAAGCACTATTTCAAGCAGGCGCGTCAGTTAAAAATATTCACGTTGGTATTTCCCAGAGTCCCAAAACACTGGAAAAGTTTCAATTTATTAGAAGTGGCAGGAAAAGGTGGAGGGTTCCATGTGACCAACATAGTGAGGAATGACTCAGGTATATATCATATTGAATTAACGTAATCAAAAACTACTTATATGTTAAATACAGCTGAACTGCGGTCCAAGATTGACCGCCACATTAGTGAGCTTCCTGAGTCAATGCGCTCAGAAATTACGATCCGTTACGGTCATTGCAGCCCACTTCATGGAGCCATTGACATAGTTATTACAAGGGGCGGCCAATGTATGGCGCTTGGCAGGTTTCGAACCGTTGTAGAG
>JBEIFG010000149.1:0-4095 GCA_040382555.1 Chlamydiales bacterium
ACCTTTTCGAAACTTTAAATAAGAAAACCAAGCAATCAGCCTTAGTTCTAAAAGACTTATTTGGCACAATTGAACTTGAAGCGATACCCGGAGAATGTGTGATTGAGTGTGGAAAACTGATTCAGAACAGAACTTATTATCTCGCTCACACCAAGATCGATACCCTTGCACTCTTAGATGAGTACAAGGGTACGAATTGGTCTCTACTTCGGAAGAGGTAGGATTCGAACCCACGGTCCGTTGCCGGACTTCTGTTTTCAAGACAGACGCAATAGGCCACTCTGCCACTCTTCCTTAAGAGAAAGGCAAAATTATATATGTTGGACAATTTAAATCAAATAAAACATGTAAGGGTAAAAAAAAGATCTCAAGATACTTAAAATGTATCTAAGCTTTCTAGAAAAAAATCATTCCCATCAAACCATCACGAAGTTTTTTTAAGTGCGTATGCAAAAAAAAGATGCGAAAGGAAAACTTTCACATCTTATTGAATTGAAGGACTCAGTTAAAAATGTTATTTAGAATTGTGATAAAAACTTCATGTCATTTTCTGTAAAGAGACGAATATCTTTCATGCCATATATCAACATCGCAAGTCTCTCGATTCCTAACCCCCAAGCAAACCCTGAGTATTTTTCGGGATCAATTCCTCCGTTGCGCAAAACTTCAGGATGAACCATCCCCGCTCCAGCTACCTCAAGCCAACCTGTATGTTTACATAATCTACAACCAGCACCCTGGCAGCATGTACATTTTACATCTACTTCCATACCAGGTTCCACAAAAGGAAAATAACTTGGTCTAAATCGAGTTTCGACTTTTACTTTAAATAGCTTACTCCAGAATTCATCCATCGTGGCCATTAGATCTGCAAAAGAAACTCCCTCATCTACATACAAACCTTCCACCTGATGAAAGAATACATGAGATCTAGCACTAATTGTTTCGTTACGATACACGGTTCCCGGCGCTGCAATCCGAATCGGAGGATTATGCGACTCCATAATTCTTAACTGGGTATTGGAAGTATGTGATCTTAGCAGTAAATCTTTAGAAATATAAAAGGTGTCTTGCATTTCCCGAGCTGGATGATCCGGTGGGAAATTTAATCCTTCGTAGTTATAATAATCAGAATCTATATCTGGTCCATATTGTACAGAAAAACCCATACCTGAAAGGATATGTAAGATTTCGTCTCTCAGTAGAGTAAGAGGATGCTTTCTTCCAAGATTTCGTTTACGACCAGGAAGAGTAACATCTAATCTTTCCCCCTCGATAGCTTTAGCAAGTTCCGCTTGGGATAAAGCTTCTTTTGCAGATGAAATTAACGCCACGAGCTCTTCTTTTAACTCGTTAATCCATTTTCCCACTATCGGACGCTCTTCAGGAGTACAATCTCTAAGAGAGATCATTATTTCCTGTATAGGTCCTTTTTTTCCTAAATACTTAATATGTAATTGATCTACATCTTTAGTGCTTGTAAGAACGGATAATTCGCTTTTGAATTGATTTCGTAGTTGAGTAATTTTTTCTTTCACAAAGACCTCTTTAGATACAAAAAAAGCCTATATCTTGAGTACAAGACATAGGCAAAAAAGAAACATTTGACGATTTAAGCTAAAGCTTGCTTGGCCGCTCCTGCTACAGCAGCAAAGCTGCTAGGATCACGAATTGCCATTTCAGAAAGCATTTTTCGGTTTAATGAGCATCCAGCTTTTTTTAGACCATCAATAAATTTGCTATAAGAGATGCCGTTGATTTTTGCCCCAACTCCGATTCTTACAGTCCAGAGTTTACGAAAATCTCTTTTCTTTTGTTTTCTATGAATATAGTTATATGCCATTGCAGACATCACCGCATCAGTAGTTAAACGAAGGTGATTTTTGCGATCGCCTACAAAGCCTTTAGCTTGTTTAAGCAATCTTTTTTTTCTGCGATGGGTAGCCACAGCATTAGTGACTCTTACCATGATGATTCTCCAATTTGTTTATTTAAGCCACGCCCATGAGACGTGAATACATTTTTGTTTGACCTTTATTAACAACAGACTGCTTCAGCAAACGACGCTTACGGTTTGATGATTTTTTAGCTAGCTTATGTCTTCTTCCAGGGTGATTCTGAAGAAGTTTGCCAGTTCCAGTCACTTTAAACTTAGCTTTTACAGCTTTGCGTGTCTTCATTTTTGGCACGGTTAAAACTCCCCACTTGATGTTTTGTGATTCTGTGTTTTCTTAAGTTGTCTTCTTCTTTCCGCCAGGAGCGAGAACTGTGGATAAGTTCCTTCCCATCAGTTTAGGATCGGACTCGGCAGAAGCTATATCGGAGAGATCTTCACATATTTTCTCTACCGCTTTTCTACCTATTTCGGGATGCATAAGCTCCCTACCTCTAAAAACACAAGTAATTCTTACTTTGTCACCTTTCGCGATGAAATCGCGAGCGTGCTTTACCTTAACTTGAATGTCATGTTCATCAGTTGTCGGTTTAATTTTAATCTCTTTAACTTTAACTTGATGCTGAGATTTTTTGTTTTCTTTTTCTTTTTTTGTTACCTGATAGCGATACTTACCGTAATCTATAATTTTACATACAGGTGGCTCAGCATTAGGGGCTATCTCTACAAGATCTAGACCATCTAGCTCAGCTTTTGCAATCGCTTCGATCACTGTTAGGATCCCTAATTGGTCTCCATCTTTATCTATAACACGTACTTTTGGGGCGCGTATTTCTCTATTAATTCTGCAGTTCAGAGGAGTTACTCCAGTTCTTTATATCTTTTCAATCTCAGTATCAATTCATCTAAAGGTAGAATTTCTGGATGCTCAGCACCGGAAACTCTAACCTTGACAGTGGCATTGTTTTTTTCTTCGCTACCTACAATGAGGAGAAAGAGATTTTTTTCCAACAGTCTTTTTTGCAAATTGTCATTTTGAGTCATCTTTAAGGATTCGATCTCAGATCGTATTCCTTCACTTTGCACTCTACCAAGCACTTCGTATGCATAGCCTAGTACTGCATCATCCAGCGCTAAAACTTTTATTGACTTATCCTGTAAAAGGAAAGGCAATTCATTGTATTTCTCTAGCAAAAGAGCGATAAACCTCTCTTTCGAACCTAAAGTAGACCGGGCAAGAAGAATTCCATCTTGCTTTTCATTTAATCCAACTTGCATGAAGCCAGTAGCCCAATCCCTACCAAGGAGGTCTTTTACTTTAAACTCTATCTTAGCCCCTTGAAAATGAGGATGAAATTTTTCAACAACCTCATGCTCGCCTAGGGCTAAAACCGCTTTTTTTAGAGCTTCTATACAAATTTTTTCAAGCTTGTTAAGAGCAGAAGACTTTACCTTTCTGGTACTTAGAACTACTTTAAACTCAAAGCCCAAGATTTTAAGCATTTTACTCATGAATTGCAAGGAAGAAATGCACTCATGAAAAACTTGCTTTTCGGAGCAAAACATATATTGAATGTCCACAGACGACTGTACTGTTTGTAAAAGACCTGAAGAAAAGTCATTTAAATCTGGTTTTAAAAAAATACTATCTTCTGCGCATTTAATAAGTCCGAGATTTCGGTATATTTCTGCTCTTTTCGTTAAAAGCGATGAACAGAGGCAATCCGCATCCTCACCTTCAAGCACATTCACCACGTAGGATGCAGGCCCGCTCACAAAAGGAAAGCCATTTTTAGCAACCTCATCGCGAAGAAGTAACGATAAGTCATGCATGAGCCGCTCCCCTTTCGGGTAAAAAATATTTATAGGGCCATCACATAAAAACCATCCACCTTCTTTCCCTAGCTGCTGATGCATTCGCTTTAGAAGAAAAGACTCCTGCTTTAAATAAATTTTTAGCTCTTGTTTGTTGGATGCGGCCACTCCCCAGATTCTTACCACTGACTCCCCCTGAAACGGCCCCACCTTCTCAAACGTTTTAAGCTTAATAACTCCAGCCTCACAAGTGGATGATGCATCGTCTTCTTCTTGCACCCAATCTAAAAAAGAGCCAATTTTAGCAATTTTCACTAAAGAGTCTTCTGTATGAAGAACTTGCGCTGAAAGAACCTCTTCTTGAAAATGACTAAGCATTTCAGAGG